>PKWT01000016.1 GCA_003132125.1 Micrococcales bacterium
CTTGTCGGCCGACTCGATGCGCGGATCGGCCTTCAGAATCGGCAGGTCGACAGCGGCCAGCAGGCCGTAGAGCTTGGGGTCGGAGAGCCGCATGCGGTCGTAGACCTTGTAAGCCTGCATGCCGCGCAGCCGCGGCAGGTACTCGATCTCGCGGATGCGGCGCTCGGTGCCGGGCGACACCCAGCCCCAGTACCCCATGCCGGTGTCGCCGCGCTCCTTGAGGTCTGGCTTGCCGTCCTTAGGGAGGTACACGGAGAGGTCAGGCACCGCCATGGAGGCCCTCCAGCTTCACGTTGAGGGCGGCGATCGCCGCGAGGATGGCTTCGGTGTCTTGGTAAGCCTGGACGTTGACCTGATAGTCGGCGTCCGCGCGTGCCTCTGACTGCTTGGAGATCAGGTTCGAGCCGATGCCCAGCAGCGGCAGCGCCATGAGCTGGATGACGCCGCTGGAGACGAAGAACACGACGGCGTACATGTGGGGGACCAGGAACGCCAGCGAGAGCCACAGCGCGCAGGCGATGAACATCGGCACTGAACCAAAGAAGCCACCGACGCGCAGGGCGATGCGCTCGGTGGCTGTCAGACGTGAGAGGTGGAGCTCGTGAGCGTGAGGCACTTCCGGAGACGGCAAAGCCGGAGTCGCACTAGGCGCTCCGGCGGCTGCCGTTCCTGGCGAGCAGTTTGCATCGGCCACGCCAGCAGGCTGACAGAGGGCACCTTCTGCCCCTGAGGAGCCCTAAGCGCACGCAGAGAGCCTGAAGCTAAAGTCTGGGGTTCAGGCAGCCGATACGAAGAGCATCAAACGCAACGAACAGCACAAACGGGAGGGACCATGGACTTCGAGCAAGTGCGGAAGATCTTCTACTCGTCGCTGGCCCTGACGGCCGCCAGCATCGTGACGTTCTTTGTCGCCGGAGCCCTCATGCCAGCGCAGAGCGACCCCAACGCCGCCGACAGCTTCATGATGAAGGTGGCCTACGTTCCGCCGACCAACATCTGGACGGCCGTGACGCACATCGCCTGCTACGTCGGCATCGCCGCGCTGCTGGTGGCCATCGTCAGCGGCACGAAGGCATACCGCAAGCTGAAGGCAGCTGCCTGACTACCAGGCTGCCGTCACCGTGGCGTTCAGCGAGTAGTCGGGCGGGTGATAGACGCACCGCGTCCGCGGCCGGTTGACGAAGTAGTAGCGCAGCGTGTCGAGCACGTGATCGTAGACCGAGTCGTCGTTGTAGATGTCGGGTTTGTGCTTGTCGGGCGCCACTGACCCCAGAGCCTCGCGCAACCAGGGACAGGCGTCAGAGACGAGCAGCGGAAGACTCGGGTCGGAGATCGCGTCGATGACGCGCACGCAGCCGTCGCGCACCGACGACGTCTCCCCGTTCGGCCCCAATCCCTTGGCAGCGAAGACGGCGAACTCGCTCTCGCCAGTCTGTGGGTTGACGCCCTTGCCGGCCGGGTCGCAGAAGGTGGCACGGACCGGCTTGACCAGACCGAGCGTGGCCTCCTTGGCGAGGATGTTGTCGGCGAACTCCTCGGTGGTCCAGTCGAAGGCCTCGCGGCCGGCGAGCTCAGCGACCACGACGGACTGTCCAGAAGGCGACTCCTGGATCCACAGGCAGGCCGGCCAGTGGAAGCCGAAGTCGACGGCGCGCCAGGTGTCCCAGTTGTGCTGCGGCTTCATGGCCACCTTGTTGGTCTCCGACCAGCGCTGGAAGTAGATGCCCTCTGGTGCCGCGAAGGCCTCCTCGGGGGTGGCAGCAAACTCGCGACTGGCCAGGCGCGGCTCGGGAGACTCGACCACGTTGATCTGATACCAGTGCTCATCGCGACCGGGATGCACATGCCACGGGTAGAACACTGAACGGTAGCGACCCTTGCCCGCCTGACTGCCACGCCACATCTTTGGGAGCGGACCCTCTTGCCCCTGTCCCGTTCCCACCACGAAGATGCGTTGCGCCCCGGCCTCAATGGTCGACATCTGGTCCTCGGGCCACTGCCAGGTTCCCACTTCGTCACAAAGCACGGCGAACGGCGCCAGACCGCGGCCAGCACGCTTGGTAGCCATCATTGCTTTGAAGCGGGAACCGTTGTCGAGCTCAATCTCCGTGAGGTTGTCTTTCACGATCTTGGGACGCCATATCTCGGGAATGGACTGGATCATTATGCGAATGCGGTCCAGTGCGTCAACGGCGTCCTTGCCCGACTGCGAGTAGATCAGAAAGAGGCGGTTGCCCCAGAAGGTGCCGAGGAAGATGAGGTGCGCCTCGACCGTCCACGTGATGCCCAATTGTCGGGCCTTCAACACGAATGTCCAGAACTCCTCGTTGTTGAGCACAGCGAGGAGATCCTCCTGGAAGGGCCACAGGTCGAAGTCGATCAGGCCGCCTGAGACCTTGTCTTCGATCTGCAGGGAACGGATGAAGTCAAGTTCCAGGGGTATGGAAACTCGCTGCGCCTCTTTGACTTGCTCGACAGCAGCGAGCATGGCCTCGGCGCGCTTCCTGTCGGCAGCGCTAAGCACGTCAGCAGAGCCTACCGGCCCACTCCATCGGATGCTTGGCGCCCTTGCTGCGATTGCACCATGCGCAAGCGATGACAAGGTTCTCTGGTCCGTTGGTCGCACCCCACTCGGGATGGGATAGCGGAATTACATGGTCGACGTGATAGTGACGCCCGGTCTTCTCGTGGCACCAGTAGCAGAGACCGTGCTGGCGAGTGCGCTGGGCAGCGACGTCGGCGGTGGTGTGAGTGCCGGAGACAGCGCATTCTCGCGCCCGGCGAGCACGAGCCTTTACCGCCGCCTTATCGTGGTTGGCTGCAAGCCACCGTCGACCTCTCTCGGCATCCTCGGCCCTGTGCTCGGCATGGTACGCGCGATCGTAGGCCCGACGATCCTCGCCATGCTCCACCCTGTACCGGGCAAACACTTCGGGGTGTTTCGTGCGATACTCGGCGTTCTGCTTCGACTCACACAATATGCAACGCGAACGGTATGTGAGATCCGAGTGCTCTCGACGACGCACGCGAAAGTTAGCCACTGGCAATGTGAGTCCACACCCAGTGCAAACGAGTTTCTCTGCCAAGCCGACGGTGCGATCACAGCGAGGGACAATCCCGGCCATCCTTCGCCGGGCCTCCATGGCCTCAATCCTGATGCGCCGATGCTCTCGGTAGTATTCTAGGGACACAGAGCTTGAACACTCGCGGCAGCGGTAACCCAAGCCGCCCAAGGCTCGGCTATTCGCGTAGAAGAACTCCGTCGTCGCCGGCAGCACAGCGCCGCACTTGGAGCAGCGTTTGGTGGGGATGGGAGTGGTATCATCGGAACGCATCGGGAAGGCCACCTTTCCGTTGCCACGCCCCGGGCGTTCACAGCGCGCCGGGGCACTCTCTACTGAAGACATCATACCACCCTGGTCACTCTTCGGCGAGCAACCGCTTTAGCTGAACCGCTATGTCGTCAAGGGTGATGATCCAGCGCTCCGGTTTGGCCAGCCCGAGCAGCTTGATCAGTGACTCTTCTGTCTGCCGACACTCGGAGAGGTCGCCCTTTTCACTCGCCCGCCAGTAGTTGCGCTTCAGACGGGCGATCGCTTCTTCGGTGTAGTGCTGCGCGCTGTTTTCCGACCGTTCCCTGATCAACCGCCAAGCGCGGGCCATGTAGTTCTCGATGGTGCGGTTGCAGACGTCTGGTCCCCAGGTGGTGTTCTCTCTTACCCAGGCGAAGATCTCGCGACGAGACGCCCCGTCCGTGACGAGCGGCAGGATGTCCTCGGTACGGGCGGCGACGGTAGCGGCGGGAACTCTGTCGGCGTGTCTGTGCTTTGGCTTCTCAGCAGGGTCCA
>PKWT01000020.1 GCA_003132125.1 Micrococcales bacterium
GACCTGCTCTGGGGTATTCCGCCCAACACCCACAGAGACTCCAGAGTGAAGCGCAAGGACCTTCGTATCCTCGCCGAGGTGCAGACCGCGGATGGCACGTCACTGCTGACCCGAAGCCCGAACGGCCTGTTCGGCGCGGACCAGTTCGCCTCTGTGGTTGCTCCCTGGGACCGCGCGATGAGCCTTGACCGGTCATGGTGGCGCACCCGTTTCGGGATCTCCCACGAGCAGCTGCGAGACGGCGGTCGCGAGGTCTTTCAGGGGCGCGGAGATCTCGCCGAGCTGGTATTCGCGGCCCGCGAGGGCGCCAGCGCGCGCGCACTTCGCGAGGACATCGCCGGGCAGGTGGACGCGCTGTTCAAGGCGCACAAAGGCAACAAGAGTGTGGCCCTGCGCAAGGCCGCGACAAGCTATGCAGACGCCGACGCCCAGCTGCGAGGCGTGCTCACGGGGGCCGACATCGTGCGTGCCCAGCGCAGCGAGGTTGGGCGTCTCGAGGTCGACTATGCCCGTGCGAAACGCGAGAGCGAGCAGGCTGCACGGACCCTTCAACGGGCGCGCGAAGACAAACGAGTCATCAGGTATGTGCTCGGTCTGCGCACCGCCCGCAGTCACCTGGATCGCATTGCNNGAGCCCCTGCTCGCCGTCGAGAAAGACGTCGACCGGCTTGCCGCATCGCTTGAGGCGCGCCTTGCTGATCTGAAGCGTGCGGACGACGAGTACCTGCCAGAGGTTGAGCGGACATCAGCCGATCTGAAGCGCAAGCTCCTCGACATCGGGGTTGATGCCGGCACCGACCTGGACGAGGCGATAGCGGCGACCCGCGTTCGTGCCGACTACGCCGCTGCGCTCGATGAGCTGACCGACAGGCACGAAGCACTCACCGACGATCTCGAGGAAGCAACCAAGGCGCGGGCGGTTGCCGAGCGCGCCCTGCTCGGATACGGCATACAGCTCGATCCTGCGAGTGCAATAGTCCCGGATGCGACCGCGGTGGCAGTCGCGAAAGGACGCCTGAGCGCTGCGTTTGAGTCGCTGACCACCCAGAAGGGGCTTGAGCAGAAGGCCAGGGATGAGATCCAGGATCTCGAGGCCTCGGTACCCTCGACACCGACGCCCGCGCACACGACCCGCGAGGACGTCGACAGCCATCGCCACGCCCGTGACCTGCACTGGTCGAGCCTGCGTGAGGTCTGGCTCACCGGAGAGCTCCCCGAGCCGGCCGAGCGTGGTCGCAGCGCCGACGACCTGACGGCGTCGATCGTTGCCGCCGATGGTGTCAGTGACGTTGAGGCCGACGAACGAGAGCGACTTGCCAGCGAGGTGGCCACTGCCCAGGCGCACGTCGCCGGACTGGCCAAGAAGCAACAGGAGCTCACCGGCCTCCTTGTGGACATAGCGGAGTCTGCGGCCAATTGCGATGCGCTGCAACGGGAATGGGATGGACTGTGGCAGTCGTACGGCATCTCAGCCGTGCCCGACCTCGATCACAGCGCTGCGGTCCTCGAGCTGCTCACGGCGTGGCACAAGGAGCAGTTCGCAGCAGGTGAGGCTGCCGAGAAGATCGCCGCCCTGGAGGCGCCCTGGCGCGTTGCAGCGGAGCCGGCCGGTCTTGACGGAGCCGTCACGGTGACCGTGTGGCGCACCCGAGCCGACATCCTCAGACACATCGACGACGTGGACACGAAGCGGAATGAGCGGAGCCGCAAGGAGGCCGAAGCTCGCACCCAGTGGGCCGGCTATGAAGCCGAGGCGCGCTCGCACCTCGCGGGCCTCGGCGTCGAGATCCCGTCCATCGCCAGTCCCTCGCTGATTGAGAATGGCGTCCTCCGGCTACAGAAGCGCCTGGTTGCCAGCCGTACGGCCCGAACCAGCCGCACGGGCCTGTTGCTGCGGATCGACGAGCTCAAGGAAGAGGTCGCGCAGGCTGGACGCGAGATCGCGGATGCGGGATCGGTGCGGACCAGGCTCGGTCAGAGCCATGCCACGGATTCGGCTCGCGAGCTCGACGTCCTGGCACTGCGCGCGCGAGAGGCTCAGGGCCACTTCGACGCTGAGCAGGAGTCATTGGGCCACCTGCGCGCCGCGGTGGACCCCGGCAGCGACTGCGAGGACGTCGTTGTGCGGCTGGGGAGTGACGATGAGGTTGCCGTCGACAGCCGCCTGGCCGAGGCAATGCAGAACGACGAGCACGTCGACGAAGACGAGGCGAGCGTGCTGGAGCTTCTGACGGCTGCACGCATCAGCCTCAAGGACATGGAAGGAAGCGGAGGCGCTTCCGAGGCGCAGGCCGCGCTTGCGTCACAGCAAGCCCGAGTCGCGCACCTCACCGAGCAGTGGGCAACGCTCGCTTTGCAGCAGCACCTGCTTGACCGGACGCTGGATACCTATGGCAGCCAGGACTCGTGTTCACTGCTGCGCCGCGCCGGCGAGATCCTCGACCGCCTCACCGTCGGGCGATGGGTTGCACTGTCTGCGAACGAGGATCAGGGGAAGAAGACGCTCGTCGTGCTTCGTCGCGACGGCGAGACGCTCGAACCGTCGGGACTGTCCGAGGGGACGGCCGACCAGGTCTTCCTGGCGCTCCGGCTCGCGGCCGTCGCCGAACAGCACGCCGATCGCCTGTCACGTGGCGAACCGGCGCTGCCGTTCGTCCTCGACGACGCGCTGATCGCCTTTGACGACAGTCGCACCAACGAGGCTCTCGAGCTCCTGCACGATCTGGCGGAGGACCTCCAGGTCGTCGTGTTCACCCACCACGAACATGTTGCGTCCGCAGCTGCCAGTCTGGATGGCGCAGTCGTCTCCCGGATGGAGCCGCCCGAGGCGGTATCCGGAGCGCTGGACGCCGAGGAGCTGCGTGATCGGGTCCAACGGCCGTCGCAAACTCAGAGCGCTTCATTGCCCACCGCGACCCGTCGGCCCACGAGCGACGTGGATCTCACCGCCGTTAGAGCCTGGGCGCG
>PKWT01000494.1:0-5894 GCA_003132125.1 Micrococcales bacterium
GCGCTAACGCCGAGGTAGCCCCGCGGATAGGGACCTTGGTCCCTATCCCGACCGGGGCGGGGACGGGACCCTGTGTATGGGTCGAGGGTTCGCTGACAGCTCCTTGGGCCAGTCGAAGCCCAGCCGTCCCGGCTACCGCAATCGAGGTGTGCCAATGTCCCCTAGCCGCGCTAGCAGGTCCACCCACGTCGCCGTCGCGCGCCCGACCGGAAACCCCATCAAGCCAGGACCGGTTGGAGATGACACCTCCGTCGAGGTGAGCGCCGCCAGGAAGGGCGCTGTGGATACAGCCTCACAGCCACTCCGACCGCACATTCCAGCACGAATTGGCCGGTCGTGGCATCTGGGCCGCCACTCGTACGACGACCCCAGCAACTACCTCGGTTAAGACCCACGAACTGCCTCAGCCAGGACCCGCGTCGGCTCCTTGCACGGGCGCGTCCTGCTGGGCCGCGTCAACCGATCAGACAGACGTCTTTCGACCGCCGAAGAACCTCTCCACGAAGGAGGGCTTCGGTGGGCACGCGCAGCGCCTGGACTTCGGCACGCCGGCCATCACCTGGCTGACGTGCTGGCCGCAGCCGGCCCACGTCGCGTTGCCACATCTACGGCACGTCACCTGTCGACACATCTGGCGTTCCTCCTGGAGGGTTGATCGAACGAAGAGCCCAGCATACCCCCGGGGGTTTATTTGTCTCGTACTGAGACAGCTTCCGTATCATCAGCCGAGGACCCGGAAGGGGTTGCGTGCAGACTGGTTGTCCGGCTACCAACCGAGGAGGTTCGCGTGTCCCGAGTGGTGCACTTCGAGATCCAAGCTGACTACGTCGAGCGGGCGAAGATGTTCTACGCCGCCGCATTCGACTGGTCCTTCGAGGACTACGGACAGTTCACCGATACCCCCTATTGGGGAATCGTGACCGGCCCTGAGGACGAGCCAGGCGTCAATGGCGGCCTGCTGCAGCNNAGCGGCGCATCCTGGACGCCGGCGGGCAGGTCGCCCTGCCGAAGATGGCGCTCGGCGGGATGGCGTGGCAGGGCTACTACCTCGACACCGAGGGCAACACGTTCGGAATCAACCAGCCCGATCCCGAGGTGGCATAGCCAGCTGCTGGACCGAATCTGGGCGCGGATCCGGGCATGAGGTCGTGCCCAGGCCGTGGCCGTCAGGGCTTGCGCGCAGTCACCATGGACAGACCGAACCACGGCCCGCCGTACCAGACCCGCCAGCCCAGGGGCCGGACCGCGACGTCCTGCGCGCCCGACCGCCGCAGCATGTCCGCGTACGCATCGACGTGCATGGCATCAGCCAGCAGCAGCCGGCCGCCGGGACGCAGCACCCGCAGTGCCTCGACCAGCGCGGTGCCGCGATCGTCGGCGCTCGGGATGTTGTGCACGGCCAAGCTGGAGACGACCACGTCGAAGCTGGCGTCGTCGAAGGGCAGGGCGCACATGTCACCGGTAACAAGGTCAATCCGGTCGGTGAGGTTCTCGACGTCGGCGTTGTGCCGCGCGGCTGCCTCGGTGTTGCCCGACTGGTCCTTGGCCCGCCACGAGTCGAGGCCGATGACCTTGCCTGTGGTCAGCCGGCGGGCGACCGTGAGCAGCACGGCACCCCGTCCGCAGCCCAGATCGAGCACCTGCTCGGTGCCGGTCAGGTTGAGCGCGTCGACCTCGCGCCCCCAAACCATGAGCTTGCCGCGCACCGTGGCGTACAGGTAGGTGCCGGCCCGGAACCCTTCGAACAGGGCACCCACGAGCAGCAGCCGACCGACTCGCCGCCTGGCGGCCAGAGCCACCGCAGCACCAGCGCCCAGACCAGCCGTCGCAAGTATGAGGACGGCCAGTGGAGCCGGTCCGTCGACACCGTAGCGAGCCCGGTTCCTGGCTGTGCGGCTGCCGGTCATCTCCGCCTCCTGTGGTCAGGCGAACTCCGCCGGGGGCATTCCGTTTGGCAGAACACTCCCTTGACAAGAATGACCGCAAAGACCTGGACGCGGGGCAGGAATGATGAGACCGACCGGGCAGTTGTCGTCATCATGCCGACGACACGGTCGACCTCGGCCCTGCATCGGACCAGGAATGAGCAGCCATGACACAACCGCGCGATGGCCATAGCTCCGTGCCCCCCACATCTGTGCCCCCCACAAAGGTTCTGGTGTGTTTCCACGCACATCCCGACGACGAGGTATTCACCACCGGTGGGGTCATGCGCCTCGCTGCCGACGCCGGTCACCGCGTGGTGCTGGTGACTGCCACCGACGGCGCGCTGGGTGAGGTGCCGGAGGGGTTGTTGGCCGAGGGCGAGCTGCTCGTCGACCGACGCCGCCGCGAGCTGGAGACCTCCGCCCGCGCACTGGGCGTGCACCGGCTGGAGATGCTCGGTTACCCAGACTCGGGGATGGCCGGCACCCCTGACAACGCGCGGGCCGACGCGTTCTGCAACGTGGACGTCGAGATCGCCGCCTCGCGGCTGGCCCAGCTGCTGGTCGAGGAGGGCGCCGACGTGCTCACCGTGTACGACCCGCATGGCAACTATGGGCACCCCGACCACATTCAGGTGCACGTCGTCGGGGTCCGGGCCGCGGAGCTCGCCGGGGTCACCCACGTCTACGAGGCGACCGTGAACCGGGACCACATGTTCAGGCTCATGGCCAGCAACCCGCAGTGGGCGGACGAGGCCGCTCCCCCGGACGTCTCAGAGTTCGGCCTGCCCGAGTCGGAGATCACCACCGTCGTGGACGTCCGCGCAGCGATGGCCGCAAAGCGCGCAGCGATGGCCGCGCACGAGTCGCAGGTGGGCGACTTCGGCCCCTTCCTGGCGATGCCCGCCGAGCAGGTCGAGGCTGCCTTCGGCCAGGAGTCCTTCCGCCGCCGCGGCGGCACCAACCCGGGTGGCACGGCGGTCCTGGAGAACGCGCTCCCGCTCTAGACCCCGGTAACACGGTGAACCCCGCCGACGTCCGGCTCGTGTCTAGGGAATGGCAACGAAGCGGAGCTTGGTCGTGGCGGCAGGACTGGGTGTTGACGCCTACGTCCACTGGCACCTCGCGCCGGGTTTCGACGGCGTCAGGGGCACGGCGAGCCCACAGATCAGCCAGGGCCAGCTGTTCCGGGTCGAGACCGCCCTGGCCCTGATCGCCATGGTGCTGGTGCTCGTGACCCGCCGGCGCCTGGCCGCGGCGGTGGCCTTGCTGATCGCGGCGGGCGGCTTGGGCGCAGTACTGCTGTTCGCCTACGTCGACGTGGGCGGTTGGGGCCCGCTGCCCAACATGTACGACCCCTTCTGGTATCCCGAGAAGACCATCAGCGCCGTTGCCGAAGCGGTCGCCGCCCTGGGGGCGTTCTGGTCGTTGGTGGTGCCGCCGGTCGCTCCCCCGCTGACGGCGAAAGCTAGCGGGGCACGGAGCGGCGGCCGAAGCTCTTCGTGATGGAGAGCTTCCTGGAGTACTCGATCGATCCGTACCGGAACAGGTGGACGGCCAGGCGCAGCGCGACAACCCCAAGAAGAAAGAGCTCGGCAATCACGACGGCCGACTCGATGGAAGAGAGGGATCCGAACGCGTTCCGGAGCATTGCGGTGACGGGCGCGGAGAACGGGAAGTACGTGAAGATCTGAACGATCAGCGCATGGGGATCGCTGACGATCAGGCTGACGATGTAGAAGGGGACGAAGATCAGGGCCATCAGGCTGCCGAAGAACGTGCCGGCTTCCTTGGCTGTCGGCATGATGGCGCCGATGGCGACCAAGGTGCCGGTGAACAGGGTGTAGCCNNAGGTTCAGGTTCGACCGGAAGAACACGTATCCGATGACGACCGGCAGGACGAAGACCAGCATCTGCATCAGTCCCACGATGAACAGCGAGATGACCTTCCCCATGATCAAGGTGGTGGGGTTCAGGGTGGTCAGGATCATCTCGGTGACCCTGTTCTCCTTCTCTTCCAGGGTGGAGCTGAGCATCTGGTTGCCCAGCAAGATGATGCTGACGTAGAAGATGACCAGGAACAGCATGGGAGGAATCACCGCGTTCAGACCTCCGGACACCTGCCCGTTCTTGTAGGTCGTGGAATCGATGGTGACCTTGCCCTGGGTGAGGGCGGTGAGCTGGGGTGAGCCGATCTTCTGCTGGGCAGCGGTGACCAGGATCTGTCTGGCGACGGCATCGTAGGTGCCGTTCTCGAAGATGCCCTTGTCCACGCCGTATACGCGGACCGGTTGCGTGGTCGGGTCCGCCGGGAAGACGAAGTAGGCGTCCACGATCCCGGCCTTCACGTCGGCGAGGGCGCGGGCGCCGTCGGTGGCCTTCGTTCCGCCATACAGGGTGGCCAGCGTGTCGGTGACCAGCCCAGAACCGTCGGTGAAGGCAAAGGAGAGACGAGCGTTCTTCTGGGCCTTGGCGGTTGAGCTGGTGCTCTCGTTGCTGATCACGATGAGGGAGAAGACGATGGCAAGGGCAGCGGGGATGGCAAGGGTGGCGACCCAGAAACGCTTCTTCTTCACCGTGCGGAAGAACTCGAAGCTGATGACTGTCTTCAGGTTGTGTCGGGCCATGGTCTCAGGCCCCTGACGGTTCGTTCTGGTCGCCGTAGACACGGATGAAGATCTCCTCCAGGGAGGTCTTCGCAGTGGAAAAACTGCGCACCGATACGCCGCGCTGGACGAGCTCGCGGAGGATATCCGTCTCGTCCGTCCCCGCGCGTGGGCTCAGCTCGGCGTAGTTGTGCTCGGCCACCCTGATGTCGTACAGGTCCGAGGCCGGGAGCGGGCCGGAGTGTTGAAGGCGAATGGTGGTACCGCCATACCGGTCCTGGACGTCTTCGATCGTTCCATAGGCTTCGGCAGTCCCGTTCTTGAGGAGCAGGACGCGGTCGCAAAGGCGTTCAACCTCCTCCATCTGGTGGGTGACCATGATGACGGTGGCGCCGGCTCGTTTCTGGTCCTCGATGATGTCCATCAGCAGCCGCCGGTTGACGGGGTCGAAACCCTGGGTGGGCTCATCGAGGATCAGCAGCTCCGGATCGTTCATGACGGTCACGCCGAGCTGGATCTTCTGCTGCTGCCCGCCCGAGAGCTTGTCCACGCGGGTGGTCGCCTTGTCACCCAGGGAGACGCGGTCCAGGTAGGCGTGGGACCAGCTCACGGCCTTCTGGCGGCTCAGTCCCTTGAGCTGTCCGAAGTACACCATGACGTCGAGGACGGACTCCTTCTTGTAGAGCCCGCGCTCTTCAGGCAGGTAACCGAGCCGGGCCCCGTCGCGGGGCTCGAAAACCTTCCCGTCGATGTGCAGGGTCCCGGCGGTGGCCTGATAGATCCCCAGCAACGCCCGGAGAGTGGTGGTCTTGCCGGACCCGTTGCTGCCCAGGAGTCCGAAGGTCTCGCCAACCTGAACGTCAAAGGACAGGTCGCGGATCACCGCCTGATCGCCGAAATCCATCCGGAAGTCCTTGATGTGCACCAGAGGTTCGCCCACTGCATTCCCCTTGACCACCGCACACCCCCTGACCACAGCGGTCGGCGTTGCCCCTGCAGGACCAGACGGCTCGAGCTGGGAAGATCACTTGGCCAGGGCGGAAAAGCCCTGGTAGACCATCATGGCCGGCCACACGACGCCCTCGAGCACGGCGAGCAGGTGCCCTCCGAGCGTGTCGGCCTGTTGCCAGAAGAACACCCACGCACCGAACATGCCTATCCCGTAGATGGCGCCGCCGCCCGCAGCGGCACCGGCGTTGTTGTTGCTCACGTTGACCCACCTCTCATCGTCGCCACCTCAGCGACATTCTCCGCGGAACCTCGCCCGCGGACATGACTACAAAGAGCCCCCCGTCACGGCTTCCGTCGACCCTCGTTCAACCAGCTGAGGAGCCGAACGCCAGCTGAGATCGGTGGAAGTCGA
>PKWT01000494.1:5914-7800 GCA_003132125.1 Micrococcales bacterium
AGTGCCTCGGCGCAGGTCTGATCTGCTGGCCGCAGTCAGCAGACTGTGGAAGCCCAGCCGCACCTGCTCGAGCTCCTCGACGACGGCATGCCGATCGAATTCCTCATGCTCGACCACCGCCGCGACCTCCTCGACGATCGATCTCCATCCAGCGATCCGTGCCCTGCATGGGAGCGAATCCGCAGCGACGGTAGACCTCGTGAGCATCCCGCGTGGCCAGAAGGAAGCGCTGTACACCGAGGACCGAGAGGTCCTCAACAATGCTTTCCACCATCCAGGTGCCCAACCCCCGCCCGCGGTGATGTTGATCAACGAAGACGTCGCAGATCCATGCGAATGTTGCGTCGTCCGTGACGACACGGGCGAAGGCCGTCTGTTGCTCCTGGGCGTACACGGAGTATGGACGTGATCCAGCGACTGAACGCTCGACCACCGCACGTTCACGTCCCTCGGCCCAGTAGGACTCTTGCGAGAGCCATGCATGAATCCGAGCAATGTCGACGCGACCGGGATCGGAGGTCAGCAGATAGCCCTCCCGAACGCGATCTGACATGGTGCCCATCGGCAAGCGATCCGATTCTCCACTTCCTGCATGCATACACACATGATGTCGCAGCTGACCGTGGTCCGAGCCCGACCGCTCAGGTCGAGATGGTGGGGTCATCAGTGGCGAGGCGCACGAGGATCAGGATGCTGCGGTGGGCCAGCTCGACGAGCAGCGCCCCGGTAGCACCGACGACCGCGGCGATCGTCAGACGCAGGGGGGAGACCTCGAGCAGGAAGATGCCATGGCCCANNGTGAGTGGCCGAGCGAGGACCAGCAGCGTCCACAACGAGATGATGAGCACCGTCAGGGTCGCGGTCGTGCGTCCTTCTGCCACGTCCGCGCCGTGATCAAGCAGGGTTGTCGCGTAGTACCCCGCATACGCGCTGACGCCGGTGACGATGCCGACGGGGATCGCGAACCGCAGCACCCGATTCAGGAACCCCGGCACGTATCTGCGGTGGTTCGGACCGAGGGCGAGCGCGAAGCCGGGGATACCGATCGTGACGGCGGAGATCAACGTCAGCTGGATCGGTGCAAACGGGTAGGCGGTGTGGGTGAACGCAACGATCACCGCAAGGACCAGCGAGTAGACGTTCTTGACCAGGAAGAGGTTCGCGGCCCGCTCGATGTTGGCGACCACCCGGCGGCCCTCGGCCACGACGTCAGGCAGGTGAGCGAAGCGCCCGTCCAGCAGGACCAGCTGAGCCACCGCGCGGGTGGCGGCGGCGCCGTTGCCCATCGCGACTCCGATGTCGGCATCCTTGAGCGCGAGAACATCGTTGACCCCGTCGCCGGTCATCGCGACGACGTGGCCGCTGTGCTGGAGCGCCACGACCATGGCCCGCTTCTGGTGGGGTGTCACGCGGCCAAAGACACTGTGTTGCTCGAGCACATCGGCCAGCTCATGGACATCCTCGGGCAGGGTGCGGGCGTCGACCGCGTCGGCGGCGCTGCCCACGCCGGGCAGGTGCAGCTTCGCGGCCACCGCGCCGACCGTGCGGGGGTTGTCCCCGGAGATGACCTTCAGCGTGACGCCCTGTTCGGTGAAGTAGGCCATTGTCTGCTCGGCGTCCTCCCGCAGCTGCTCGACGAACAGGACGAGAGCATCCGCAACGAGGTCCGGAGGGAGGCCGGTATCACTGTGGACACCGGCGTCGGTGTGAGCGAGCAGCAGGACCCGGGAGCCGTCGGCGGCGAACGCGTCGGCACGGCCTCGGGCGCTGGTCTGCTCCTTGCTGACCGGCGAGTGGAGGACCATCTCTGGCGCACCGAGCACCCAGCTGCCGTGCCCCTCCGTGACGACTGCCGACCACTTCCGGGCCGAGGAGAACGCGACTGC
>PKWT01000494.1:7881-8765 GCA_003132125.1 Micrococcales bacterium
AGGGTGGAGCTGCGAGCCAGGGTGATCGTGGCGATCATGAACGCGAGGCTGGTGAGCAGCACCAGCCCTTCGGGAACCATGCCCACCAGCGCCGCGACGGTGCCGGTCACAGCGTCCTGCCAGCCGTGGTTGTCCGGGCTGCTGAACTGGCTCCAGATCAGGAACGGAGANNNGCCTCGATGGTCAAACCTGTCGAGTAGGCGTCCACACCGACGGCGGTGGCCTGGAAGCGGCCTTGTCCGGCGACCACGATCGAGCCTGACAGCACCTGATGACCGGTCGTTTTGGCGACCGGCTCCGACTCGCCGGTGAGCAGCGACTCGTCCACCTCCAGGCCTGCCGACTGGCGCACCAGCCCGTCTGCCAGCACCTGGTCCCCGGCTCGCACGTCGAGCAGATCGTCCAGGACCACGGCGCCCACGTCGACATCGAGCGGTGTGCCGTTGCGGACCACCCGAGCGTGCGGGGCGTTCAGCAGCGCGAGCCGATCGAGGACCCGTTTCGCGCGCCACTCCTGCACGATCCCGATCCCGGCGTTGACGACGATCACCACACCGAACAAGCCGTTCTGCCAACGCTCCGTCGCCATGATGACGACGAACAACGCAGCCAGCAGCCCGTTGAATACCGTGAACACGTTGGCTCGCACGATCTCTGTGATCGAGCGACTGGTACGGACGGCGGTCGCGTTCGTCTGCCCGGCCGCGATACGGCGGGACACCTCTTCGTCAGTCAGACCTGACGGCGGCGTCACCATCCTGGCAATGGGGCCCGTGCTCGCATCTGCGGCACGGCCCGCGACCCGACTCATCGATCCCCTTTCATCGCTGCAATAGATGATGCCCGCGTCGACGTCATCGCGGGTCATCTCTCGTGTGCTTCCA
>PKWT01000102.1 GCA_003132125.1 Micrococcales bacterium
TGGCGACGCCGATGCTGACGGTGACGGCGCCGTGGTCGAGGGCGCCGATGGCCTCGATCATCCGGTGGGCCACCAGGTTCGCCGTGGCGGTGTCGGCCCCTGGCAGCAGCACGCCGAACTCGTCGCCGCCGAGGCGGGCGACGAGGTCACCGTCGCGGACCGCTGCGGCGAGCACTGCAGCCACCGCCCGCAGCACTGTGTCACCCGCAGCGTGGCCCTGGGTGTCGTTGACCTGTTTGAAGTCGTCGAGGTCGACGAGGAGCACCGCGACGCGGCGGTCGCCGCCGGAACCCCCCATCGACTCGACAACGCGGTCGAAGGCCCGCCGGTTGGCCACCCCGGTCAACGAGTCGGTCTCGGCGGTGCGTGCCATCCGCTCGTGCTCGCCGCGCAGTCGGTCGTAGGACTTCATGGTGGTAGCCGTCTGCAGCGTGCCCAGTCGCTGCCTCCAAAGGGCCTGGGCCAGGCTGTCGCCGTAGGCGAGTGCGGCTGTGGCGGCGCGGCCACCCTCTTCGGCCAGCAGCATGGCCCTGGTGTGGTTGACGGCGGCGGTGGTGAGCCAGCCGGCGTCCGCGGGAAGGTCGGTCGCGGCGCGCTCGATGACCTGCAGCGCTCGCTCGGGCTCGCCCGAGCGGCTCAGCGCGACGGCGAGGAAGGGCCAGCAGAAGGCGACCTCAATTCGCTGGCCACGGTCCCCGAGCGCAGCGGCGTACGCCTCGATGGAACGTGCCGCCCCTGCCGGGTCGGGGCCGTCGGCAGCGGCGCACGCGGCGAGCAGGTGGGCGTGCTGGCGCCACCGTTCGGTGTCGGGTCCGCGCGCCTGCTCGGCCGCCAGGGCGGCGTGGGCGCCCGCGGCAAGGCTGTGCTGTTCGGCCTCGGCCACTTGGCGCACGCGGTAGAGCTCCAGCGCCCACTCCAGATGGAGCTCGGCGATGTTGCTTTGCCACATCGCCTGGTTGCCGGCCTGTCGGCCGTCCTGTGCGCTGACGGCATAGGCGGCCTCGTACTGGGGCAGGGCGAGTTCGTAGAGCCTCAGATGGTGGTAGCCCAGGGCGACACCGGTGTGGGCGTTCTCGGCGATCACGCTGTCCTCGACACCGCGACCCAGTGCCATCTCGGCGTCAACCAAATCCTGTAGCACGGCGCTGGCCTCGAAGCCGGCGACGTGCTCGCTGAGCATCAGGCGCCGCCATGCCCTCTGCGACAGAGCACACGACCGCCAACCGTGGCTGCCCTCACGCTCGGCCGCGTGCAGCATCAACTCGATGGCGCACGACTCCTCGTCAGTGCGCCCCAGCACCATCAGCGCGACGGACCGCACGAAATGCATCCCCGCGGCGCCGTCCGCCAGGTCACCGGTGGGTTCTCGCAGGGCCTTCTCGGCCAGCCGCAGTGCCTCGTCGTGCTCCCCGCACTGCGCGCGCTCGAGCAGCCGGGCCACTACTGCCGTGTCGCCGCCCACGCCCTCACCCTCCGTGTCCACAGATTCATCGTTTGGGGCGTCCAGCGAATGTCCCCAGGGTTGCTCATCGAAAGTCCGACCCGCCCTGGCGGTGACCGATGGTGCCTGCGGCGTGGTGCGAGCGGGGTCCGCGATGGTGGAGGTGCGTTCGGCGCACCACGTGTCGAAGGCGGCGGCGGGAATGGGTCGGCAAAGGTGGTAGCCCTGCGCGACGTCGCAGTCCAGTCCGGCCAGTGCCGTCAGGGCCTGTTCGGTCTCGACGCCCTCTGCGACAAGGGTCAGGCCGAGGTTATGGCCGAGGTCGATGACGCTCTGGACGATCATGGCATTGCCTGGGTCCTTGGTCATCGTCATGACGAACGAGCGGTCGATCTTGAGCTCGCTGACGGGCAGTGTCGTGAGCTGGCTCAGGCTGGTGTATCCGGCGCCGAAGTCGTCGATGGAGATCCGGACCCCGAGGGCGGACAGCTGCTCCAGCATCTCCCTTGCCCGCACCGGATCGACCATGATCGCTGACTCGGTCACTTCGAGCTCGAGCAGCGCGCCGGGGACGCCGTGCGCAGCCAGGAGCTCGGCGACCTGGTCGGCCAGGTGCTCGTCGAGCAGGTTGCGGACCGACAGGTTCACCGCGATCGGCAGTGGCCGGCCGGCGTCGGCCCAGGTGCGGGCCTGGGCGAGGGCGGTGTCCAGGACGTGCCGGGTCAGCGGGCCGATCAGGGCGGTGTGCTCGGCCATGGGGATGAAGTCGTCGGGGGGGACCAGGCCGCGTTCGGGGTGCTGCCAGCGCACCAGGGCCTCGACGCCAACGACGTCCCCGGTGCTGAGGCTGACCTTGGGCTGGTAGTGCAGCACGAGCTCACCGCGGTCCAGCGCCCGGCGCAGGTCCCCGAACAGCGCGAGCTTGGCTGGGGAGTGCCCGTCGAGATCAGGGTCGTACACGGACACCCCGAGGTTCTGGGTCTTCGCGACGTACATGGCGATGTCGGCATGCTGCAGCAGGGTGGCCGCATCCTGGCCGTGTTCACCGGAGATCACGACCCCGACGCTGGCCTCCACGTCCAGGTCGATGCCCCCGACGTGGAACGGCATCTCCAAGGCCGCCACGAGTTCGAACGCGACCGTGGTCACGTCGTCGGCACCGTGCATGTTGGGGAGCAGGACCGCGAACTCGTCCCCGCCCAGGCTGGCGACGGTGTCGACACCTCGCAGCACACCGGCCAGGCGAGGTCCGGCCTGGCGGAGCAGCTCGTCGCCGCAGTGGTAGCCGAAAGTGTTGTTGACCTCCTTGAACCGGTCGAGGTCGATGACCAGTAATCCGGTGCGGGTTCCGGCCCGGTTGTCAGCGCGCAGCGCCTGCCCGAGGCGGTTGGCCAGCAGCTCGCGGTTTGGTAGCCCGGTGAGCGTGTCGTGCAGCGTCCGGAACTCCATCTCATGCTGCAGCGCAAGGCGGTCCGTGATGTCACGCAGGATCGCGGAGGTCCCCGTGATCGTGTCGCCGTCGTAGATCGGCGACACGGTCAGGGCGACGGGGACAAGCGTGCCGTCCTTGTGGATGCGTTCGCTCTCGAAGCTCCGTCGGACCGAACCCTGGCTGAGGGCGCGCCTCCGGATCTCGACCGATTCAGCACGTCCGTCTTGGGGGACGAGCAGGTCCAGAGACTGTCCGAGGATCTCCTGATAGGAGTATCCGAGTAGGCGTTTCGCCGCCGCGTTCCAGCTGGTGACCAAGCCGTCGGGCGTGGCGCCGATGATCGCGTCGTCAGAGGACTCCACCAGGGAACGGAAGCGCGCGTCGGCCGAGGAGAGCTCGGCGGTCCGCGCCGCGATGGTGTCCTCGAGCCCGTTGGCAAGGCGCACTCTCTGGATGACCGCCACCACCTGCTGGGCGGCGAACAGCACCAGCAGCACGACGGCGTTGCCGACCAGGAAGACGTCGCCAATGTTAGCGCGGCGCGCAACTGCGACGGCGATGGCACCCGCCAGCGAAAGGGTGGGCAGCAGCTCCTGCAGGACGGTGAAGTGCCGGGACGTGGCGGGCCGCGCGCGTCTGGGCCGGAGCTGGCTGGCCGCAGCGATGAGGACCATCGCCGCGACCCAGCCCAGTGTCAGTGGCGTGCCGGTGAGGGCAGTCTGGCCCTGCAGAGTCATCGACACGAAGACGCTGTCGGTGACGGTGAGCAGAACCAGCCCGCCGCCGAACAGGAGCCACGTCCGGCGCTGTTCGACCGGGACCCGCATGCCGACCACCAAGACCACCGAAGCCACTGCGATGTCCGCTACCGGGTAGGCCAGCCCGACGAGGCGGGTAAGGCCGGTGCCGCCCGAATGGTAGAGCGGACCGAGCACGGTGGCCCAGCTCACGAACAGGACCGACCCGGCAATGACAGCGGCGTCGAGTAACTCACGCAGCCCGGATGCCCGGCGCAACAACGACCGGGGGAACAGCAGCAGGGCCGCCACCGTCGGCACCGCGTACCCGACGAACCCGAGGTCGGCCAGCGACGGGAATGGGTAGACATGATCGCGGGTCAACCCGTACCACGTCCACAGGGTCATGGCCATTGCCCAGACGCCGAGCGCTGACGCCAGCACCGCCCACGCCCTGCGCTCTGGTCCGCCTCTGCGCGCAGCCCCCACGCAGCCGGCTACCGCGAGCAGCACGGCGGCCAGCTGCGAGAGGTCACCGATCGTCGTGGTCAGCCCGCTGCGAGGCCGGCTGACCACGACGATCGTCAAGCCGACCAGGTCGGCGAGCACGACCGCACCAATGACCCGCAGATGAGTCCGCCTCACCCGTCCAACACCCGAGAGACCCGCTGCGGACGTGTCAAACATTCGCGGAATCTCCCCTTGTACGTCGACCATGGCCGCGGTCACTCATGCGAAGCTCGACATCCCAAGGATCCGACATTTCACGGTTCGTTTCTGGTGGTGGTGGTGGTGGTGCTCTGCGTCGGCGACATTCGAATAGCGCATTACGCAGCAACGATTCCACCATTTGGCGTACGGCGCTTCATTTACGTCGTAATACCCAAAAGAGAACGTATTGCTGGCTCCTACGACTCCAACGTGTACCAGCAGCCTCTCGTGGCAACCGCCCACACACGGCAGGCAATCCCGCCGTCGCCGTGAGCATGACGGTAAACCCCAACCCCGGTTGAGCGGCGGTGCCTGTGTAGCGGTGTTCCGGTTAACCATCGGCTTGTGGCACGGTTTCCTGTGACCTAGGAACGCACGATCGTGCCAATGATCGGTGGCTGCTTGATCGTCAGGTGTGGCGTTGGATCCGCATCTCGATGTTGTCCCAGGGTTCCCCGTTGACAGTGACGGAGTTCTCGAGGATCGCCGTGGTCTTGAAGCCGAGTTGTTCATACAGGTGGCGGGCGATGGTGTTGTGTCGGTATACGCCGAGTGTCATGGCGTCGATCCTGCTCTCGTTGAAGCCAGCGGTTACCGCTGCTTGCGTGACAGCGCGGCCGTGGCCGAGGTGGCGTGCGTTCGGTGCGACCAGGACGCGCCCCAATCGGCCCGTCTTCCCGTTGTTCTGGAACGCGAGGCTGACGTGTCCCATGGGCGCTGCGCTGACGGAGTCGGACGCGGTCCAGACCAGCCGAGTTCCTGCGCGGCTTTCTGCCAGGTAGGCGTCCAGTTGTTCGACGTCCAAGGGCCAGGAGAACCTCGGTCCTGACCAGAGCACCATCTCCGCCTCACTGCTTACCCATCCCAGGAGATCGGGAAGATCCTCGGCGACAGTTGGGCGCAATTGGATCATGTCGGGCTCTTCCTTGCGGTGGCTGCGGAGTGGACATCTTGTCATGGCTGTTCGGTTGCGGTCGCTCCCTGCTCAGGCCGTCCCACGCATGGCAAGGGTCGGTGCCAGGGCCTTAGCGACGTTGGTGGTCGTGGGATCGCCGCAAGCCGATCCCCAACCGGAGCAAGGACTCACCCCGATCGTGGCTATGAGTGTGGTGCAGATCAAGCGGGGGGATTGGTCAGGCGGAGTAGGGCGGGGGTTCGTCGACCTTGGCGCAGGCATTGGTGGGGAGTTGACCACCGGCAGCGCGTACGAGGAGCCCGTGCAGGGTGGCGCGCTCGTCGGCAGACAAGGCGCGTAGGAGGTCGTCCTCGGCGCGAGAGAGTCGGTGTTGGGCCATGAGAAGTTCGTCCTCGCCGTCGGTCGAGAGCTCCACGATGTGTCGGCGGCGGTCGCCAGGATCGCGGCGACGCGTGATGAAGCCCCGCTCCTCCAACTCGTTGAGCAGCCCGACGACGTTGCTGGGGTCAAGGCTCAGGACCTCGGAGAGCCCCTGCTGGCTGGCCGGTCCGTGCTCGCTGAGCAGCCTCAACGCGACCAGATGACGGGGTCGCAGACCGCTGGGGGCCAGAGAGGTCTCGGCGGCCCGCCGGCCGACTCGGGCTAAGTGGTCGAGCAGCGCCAGGCAGTGGTACTCCGTCGCCGTCGTTCTCGTCATGACGCTCAGACTACCGCCCCCAATGGCAATTGATTGTGTTGAACCAATGATTGGTGATATACCTTCTATCCATGAGCCACCTCCTTCATCTCGACTCGTCCCTGCGCACCGACGGGTCCCGCAGCCGGAAGCTTTCAGCCCACTACGCCAATCGCTGGCGGGCCAAGAACCCTGACGGGACCGTCACCTACCGCGACCTGACCGTCGACCCGGTGCCGCACCTTGACAACGTCGCCGTCTCCGCCGAGCTCGTCGCCGCGTCCGAGCGCACCCCGGAGCAGGCCGCCGCCCGCGCCCTGGCCGAGAAGCTCGCCGGCGAAGTCCTCGCCGCAGACACCGTCCTCATCGCGCTTCCGCTATACAACTTCGGGCCACCCAGCACCTTCAAGGCATGGTTCGACCGGATCGTCATCCGTGACCTGACAGTGGGACAGCTCGGCGACAAGGAGTTCGTCATCGTGACCGCGCGTGGAGGCGGCTACAGCCCGGGCACCCCTCGCGAGGGCTGGGACCATCGAGAGCCCTGGCTGCGGCACGCCCTCACCGTCCTGGGCGTGAACGACCCCGTCTTCATCAACACCGAGCTGACCCTGGCCCGGGAGTCCCCGGCGATGGCGCACCTCGACCTCGGGTCCGCCGAGGACAAAAGCCTCGCCAACGCGCTGGCCGCCATCGACACGTTGGTCGCCTGATGTACATCGCTGCTGCGGTCGTCTCCGCACTGTTCGCCGCCGCCCTGCTCATCTCGGCGCGTAGCAAGCTCGTCAAAGGCGAGGCCGTCATAGCCGGTATGGCGAAGGTGGGCGTCCCTGCGGACAAGCTCTGGCTGCTCGGAGCCGCCGAGATCGCGGGCGCCGTTGGCCTGGTGGTCGGCTTGCTCTGGTGGCCAATCGGAGTCGCCGCCGCGATCGGCCTGATCCTCTACTTCCTGGGCGCGATCGCATCCCACCTGCGCGTGCGCGACAAGGCCATCGCGCCCGCAACGGTCCTGTTGATCGTCGCCGTCGCCGCACTCACCCTCAGGGCCACCACCACCTGATCACCCCCGATGAGCAGCCAGCCACGCGCGCCCACCAAGCAGATCCGGTCGCATATCGTCTGGCCTTGACCCCGTTCCG
>PKWT01000427.1 GCA_003132125.1 Micrococcales bacterium
GTTATTTCCTTACGCGTCCTTAAGTAAGCCTCGCGTGGTGTCCGGGAGGGCCGTCGTCGACCGGGGCCCTCCCGAACACCACCGGATCACGCTCACGTCCAGGAGGCCCCCAGTGCACACTCACGCGATCGGTCTCGGCATCGACGCGCTGCTCGGTGTGCTCTGGGAAGCACGCGGTACCGACCTGCTGCTCACCGCCGGGATGACGCCCCAGGTTCGCGTCCATGGTGAGCTGAGCGGGGTTCCCGGCCATTCGGTGCTCACGCCCGAGGATGTGGACGCGTTGCTCGCCGAGCTTCTCAACGAGGAGCAGGCGGCCACCTGGGGCACGCGACACGAGTACGACTTCGCCTTCAGCTGGCAGGACACCGCCCGCGTTCGGGTCAACGCCTACTCCCAACGAGGGTCCACCGCGTTGGCGCTACGCATCATTCCCTTTCAGGTCCCGACCATGCTCGAGCTCGGCCTGCCTCCGGTGATGGATGAGTTCGTCCGTCGGCACCAGGGACTCATCCTCGTGACCGGGCCCACCGGGTCAGGCAAGTCGACGACTCTCGCGGCGATGATCCACCAGATCAGCATCGATCGGGCCTGCCACATCATCACGATCGAGGACCCGATCGAGTACGTGCACCCGCACAGCCGCTCAGCCGTGGACCAGCGGCAGGTGGGCTCGGATACCGCATCGTTCGCCGACGCGTTGCGAGCGGTGCTGCGCGAGGACCCCGACGTGCTGCTCGTCGGCGAGATGCGCGACCTCGACTCGATCCGCTTCGCTCTCACCATCGCCGAGACCGGCCACCTCGTATTCGCGTCGCTGCACACCAACGACACGGCGCAGGCGCTGGCCCGGATCATCGACGTCTTCCCCGCCGAGCAGCAGGCTCAGGTACGGGTGCAGCTGGCGGCATCGCTGAGTGGCATCATCTACCAGCGGTTGATTCCGAGGATCGGCGGCGGGCTGGTCGCTGCCTACGAGGTGCTCGTTGCGACCCCTCCCGTCCGCAACCTGATCAAGGAAGGGAAGACGCATCAGCTGCGCAACTCGCTGTTGACCGGCCACAAGGACGGCATGGTGACCTTCGAGAGATCCCTGTCGCAGCTGGTGGGCTCCGGGCAGGTCACCTACAAGGACGCGTTGACCCCCAGTCTCTATCCCGATGACGTGGAGTCACGTCCGCGCCAGCGATCGAGCGTGCCAGCATGAGGCGAACTCGAAGACAGGACGCGCCGCCCGCTATCGCGCCCAAGCCGGTGGGAGTGGCGGTCGCCCGAGAGGTGGTCATGCCTCTGGACCTCCACGTGAAGCCGGGTGGGGCCCGCTTGGGTGAGCTGCTCGTCGAGGCGAAGCTGGCCACCCAAGAGCAGGTCGTCGCAGCCCTCGAGGAGGCGATGCGCGGTTCCGGAAGGAGCCTGGGCAGCCAGCTGATCGCCGACGGTTCGATCGGCGAGCGCGACCTTGCACACATGCTGGCGCGCCAGCAGTCCCTGGAGGTCGTCGACCTCCGCCAGATCACCCCCGACCCGGCAGCGGTGGCGCTGATGACCGAGTCGATGGCGCGCGCGCTGTCCGCGATACCTCTCTCGGCCGATCAAGACGCTGTCGTGGTCGCCGTCGCCGATCCCTCGCCGAGCATCGTGCAGAGCCTGCGGGAGGTCATCGGCGGGCGGGTGACGGTGAAGGTCGCAACGCAGTCGGACATCACCATGGCGATCGGCCAGAGCTATCGTGCGCTGTCCGGCGTCGGCCCTCAGGTCAAGGCGTTTCAGGTTCGCGACTCGCAGTACAAGGACGAGAACCGCGTCGAGCCCATTGTGGTGAGCGAGGACGCACCCGTCGTACAGGTGGTGCGGCTCATGATCACCCAGGGTCTGCGGGATCGCGCGTCCGACATCCACATCGAACCGCAAGGCGACCAGGTTCGGGTGCGCTATCGCGTCGACGGCGCCCTGCACGACGTTCTCGACCTGCCCGGGTCCATGGGGCCGGCCATCGTCAGCCGGGTCAAGATCATGGCCGGCATGAACATCGTCGAGCGAAGGCGGTCCCAAGACGGCCAGATCAGCATGGAGATCGAGGGTCGCGAGGTCGACATCCGGGTCGCCACGACGTCGGTCGTTGGCGGCGAGAAGGTCGTGATGCGGCTCCTCGACAAGAGCCGGCCGATCTTTCACCTGGACCAGCTCGGGATGCCTGCAGACATGGCGGAGCGCTACTCCGCTCTCCTGCGCTCACCGTACGGAATGGTGATCTGCTCCGGCCCGACGGGAAGCGGGAAGACGACAACGTTGTACGGGTCGCTCGGCGAGATCAACACCCCTGAGCGCAACATCATGACGATCGAGGACCCGGTCGAGTACACGATCCCGTCGATAAACCAGATCCAGATCAACGAACAGGCCGGCGTCACCTTCGCCGGCGGCCTGAAGTCGATCTTGCGGCAGGATCCCGACGTGATCCTCGTTGGCGAGATCCGTGACGTCGAGACCGCGCGCATTGCCGTCCAGTCGGCGCTGACCGGTCACTTCGTCCTGTCCTCGCTGCATGCGACCGACGCCGTGTCCGCCCTGCACCGTCTGCTCGACATGGGGATCGAGAGCTTCCTGGTCGCATCGTCGGTCAGCGCGGTTCTCTCCCAGCGTCTGCTGCGCCGCGTCTGTGACAACTGCCGTGAGACCTACGACCCGCCGCCGCAGGAGATGGCTCTTCTCCAGGCGTTGGGCGGGCACGTGCCAGAGAGCGGTTTCGTGCGCGGAACCGGTTGCAACT
Organism: Micrococcales bacterium; assembly: GCA_003132125.1. Lineage (GTDB taxonomy): Bacteria > Actinomycetota > Actinomycetes > Actinomycetales > Dermatophilaceae > UBA4719. The sequence continues at coordinate 2,771 of PKWT01000427.1, forward strand.
TCTGCACCCAAACCGGGTACCTGGAACGGATCGGCGTCTACGAGATGATGGCGGTCACCGATGCGATCCGCGAGATGATCCTCGACCGCGCCTCGCACGACGACCTCCGCAAGCTGGCTCGATCCGAAGGAATGCGCACGTTGCAGGAAGAGTCCATGCGCCTGGTCGAGACTGGCGTGACGAACCTCGCCGAAGTCCTGCGCTCCATCTACATCCCAGGGGCGTGAGATGACCAGCTACGCGTACGTCGCAACGGAGGCTGACGGGGGGGTCGCCACCGGTAGCGCGAGGGCGGTGGATCGCAAGGCGGCAGAGGACATGCTCCACGGCCGCGGCTTGCTCGACATCGAGCTCACGCAAAAGAGGGGACTCCTGCAGGCGGAGGTGCTTCCGAAGCGGGTCAAGCGAGAAGAGGTCATGCACCTGTCCCGCCAGCTCGGTGCGTTCGTCCATGCCGGATTGCCGTTGGTCGATGCCGTGCACACTCTGGGGACCGAGGCGCAGAACCCCTCGGTGCGCCGCATGATGGCCGACGTCGAGGACCGGTTGCTCGGGGGGGACACGCTGTCCGACAGCATGGACGCACACCCGAGGATCTTTCCCGAGTTCTACCGAGGGATTCTGCGTTCTGCCGAGCTGACCGGCGAGCTCGACACGACACTCGAACAGCTCGCGAAGTACCTGGAACGCGACCTGGAGGCTCGGCGCAAGGTCACGTCGGCGATGATCTACCCGTCCATCATCGCTGGCATGTCGCTGGTCACGGTCGTTGTGCTGTCCACGTTCGTGCTGCCCAAGTTCAAGGTCTTCTTCGCCGGGCTGCATGCCGAGCTGCCACTGCCCACCCGCATGCTGCTCGCGACGACCGACTTCTTCGGCCTCTGGTGGTGGGCCATGCTCGCCGGCCTGCTCACCCTGACCCTGATGGTCTTCGTTGCCCTGCGCACCACGACCGGCAAATACGCCCGGGACCGGATGGTGCTCGCCCTGCCGGTCATCGGCGAGACGGTCCAGTACGCGCTGGTCGAGCGCTTCTGCCGAATTCTGGCATCGATGGTCGGCGCGGGCGTCTCCCTGCCGCAGGCACTGCGGGTTGCCACCGACTCACTTCACAACCTGGTCTTCTCGCGCGCACTCGCCGGGGTCTCGGATGCGATGCTCGAGGGAGAAGGCCTGGCGTCGCCGCTGGTTCGGTCCGGGCTCTTCCCGCCGACCGCCGCCCAGATGATGCGGGTCGGCGAAGAGACGGGCACGCTGGACAACCAGCTCGCCGTCACCGCCCACTACTACGAAGGTGAGCTCGACTACAAGATCAAGAAGCTCACCTCTCTCATCGAACCGATCGTCATTGCCGCCATGGGCCTCATCGTCGGTTTCGTGGCGGTAGCGCTGGTGTCGGCGATGTACGGCGTGTTCGGTCAGGTCAAGGTGTAATCGACGATGCATACCCGTGCGCGCCCCGGCCCCAACGACGAGGGTGAGACCCTGCTCGAGCTGATGATCGCCGTGGCGATCATGGGTATCGCCGTGGTCGCCATCGTCGGTGGAGTCGCGACGAGCATTCTGATGTCCGACATCCACCGCAAGCAGGCGACTGCAGGTGCGTACGTCCGTAACTACGCAGAGGCCGTGGTGGCCTACGTGGCCGTCCCCGGCAACTTCAATGCGAGCGCACCTGACTACAGCCCCTCGAAAGTGTTGAAGGACCTCAGCCCTAACGCTGCGCTCGCCTGGGCGATGTTCACAGCTCCCAACGTTGGATTCGACCCGCCAGCAATATCCGTGAAGTGCTGGGACGACGCAAGCACGAAGTTCATCAGCAGTTGCACGGCGGCCAGCGCCGTACAGCAGGTCACCCTGAACATTGCCAGCTCGGACTCGCGGGCGTCCGAGTCCCTCCTCGTGATCGTCCGCAAACCGTGAGAGCGCAGCCATTGCGGCCGAGGCGGGGAGCGGACGGGTTCACGCTGATCGAGCTGCTGGTCGCGATCGTCATCCTCGGAATCATCACCGTCCCGCTCAGTAACGTCGTCATCGCCTACCTGCGCAATACGGATGCAACCACCGCACGGCTGATCGAGTCGCACGACGCCCAGATCACCTCGGCCTACTGGGCACAGGACGTCGCCAGCATCGGCACGCGGGAGACGACGACCCCGTTCGGGTTCACCCAGTCCGTGGAGACCGGCGTGGCCAACAACTCGGGCTTGTATCCGTGCGGAGCCGCCGGGAACGCGATCGTGCGCCTCGCCTGGGACGACTCCAGCGGGCCCGGAGCCGCGACGCTCGTCCGGGTCGCCTACGTGGTGCAGGCGGCCCCCGGCCAGACCCTGCTGACCGAACTGCACCGGCTCCGCTGCGAAGGATCGGCCGCTGTGGTGAGCGACGTCACCCTCGCGCACGATCTCGACCCGTCGACGCTGCCCGTACTCGAGTGCTCGACGACGTGTACCGGGTCGCCCGCGGTGCCCAAGACCGTCACCCTCACGCTCACCATCAAGGATCCGAAGAACCTCGG
>PKWT01000210.1 GCA_003132125.1 Micrococcales bacterium
GCGAGGACGTCGTGCTCGCCGCAGAGGATGCTTGCGCGTGGTCCTGATTACGGATTCTCATCAGTGATCCTTCACGACATCCCCGCCGGCTCGAGGTCACATTGTGATCACAGGTGCTTGAGGGACTAAATCGTGAGGGAAACCCTGTTGCCGCAACGGCGCGAAACGCAGTTGTGTCGTCGTCAACTACTTCCCAGAGTCGTGGTCGGGACAGCGTCCGTCAAGAGTTTGGTTTGGCTTACCTAATGTTGGCGGTGCGATGGTTGAGGACTGTTCGTCATGGGGTCTCTCGTGTCATGCAGCGACGGCGCTAACGGTTGGCGCGGCCAGTCGCTCCTGTCGTCCAAGGCGAAGCGGTGGGCAACAAGGCGCCGGCGGCAACGACGCCGAAGACCAGGGCAAGGGCGATGAGCGCGAAGCGCAATCCACGCCCTTGGGTTGGATACCCGTGGATGACGCTGCGGAGCTCGCGCCAGGTGGTCAATGACGCATCCTTCAGGTGCCCCAGGACGTGGATGGTCATCACCGCGAACCAGACGACGAAACTGGCTTTGTGGGCTTGCAGGAGCAGGCCCGGATCAGAGGGTTTGACGGCGAGCAGGGTGACCCCGGTGCCGAGCAGCATCAGGCTCGACACGACCACCAGAGGACCCAGAAGGCGTAGCAGTACATGTGGCGGCCCCTTGGTCACATAGGGCCGCGCACCCGCGTAGTAGCGCGCGAAGCGGTACGCCGTGCTGCCGGTCTTGAGCAGCACGGGACCGATCAGGAGTATCCCGAGGAACACGTGCAGCGTGATCATGCTCCGGACACTGAGGACCGTGAGTCCTTCAACAGCCAGCAGCGCCAGCAACACCATGCCGGTCGTGGAGGTGAGCCGGGCATTGCCCTCGACGCCTGCGTCCGCGAGGGGCGAGCCGGGGGCGGGGCGGTTGGGGTCCATGTGCGTGCTCACGCCGAATCACGGCTCGGTTTGTCCGGCAGGGTGCCCGAGTTGTCCACGCCGCCATGGTAAGGGCCGTTGGTCAACGGAGGTCGGCTCGTGGGGCTGGGGGCCGCAAGGTGCGTGCCCAACCGCAGCGCCGGGGGACTCACCCGGGGCGATGCAGGTTAAAAGGAATCGCCAAAGTTTCTCGGCAATCCTTGAGGGCATGAGCACATTACAGGACACATTGTTTGCGCCGCGCGAGTCGGCTGCACAAACGTCTGTGCGCACGCCGGTCGGCGGCCCATCCCGGATGGCAAGCCGTCATGCCTCGGTGCGGGTGCCTCGGGTGCCGGGGTGGTGGCGCGATGCTTTTGGCGTCTTCGTGTGGTCTTCATTGTTGGTGGTTGTGGCGTTGTGGGTCGCTGGGGGCGGGGTCCAGGGTCTGGCCAGCGCCGGTTCGGGCCTGACCAGTGTTGGTCGGTTGACCGGGCTGGTGGCTTCGGACCTGTTGTTGATCCAGGTGCTGCTGATGGCGCGGATCCCGTTGGTGGAGAAGTCGTACGGTCAGGATGAGCTGGCCCGACGTCACCGCTTGGTGGGCTTCTGGTCGTTCAACCTGATGGTGGTGCACATCGTCACGATCACCTTGGGCTATGCGGCGACCTCGCCCAAGGGGCTCTGGGGCACGATCGTCGACTTCGTGGTCAACTACCGCGGGATGTTGCTGGCTCTTGCCGGCACGGTGGCGCTGGTCATGGTCACCGTGACCTCGATCCGGATGGCGCGGGCCCGACTGCGTTATGAGTCCTGGCACCTGCTTCACCTCTATGCCTACATCGGTGTGGGGTTGGCCCTGCCGCACCAGCTCTGGACCGGCAAGGACTTCCTGACGTCTCCGGTGGCCACGGCCTACTGGTGGACGTTGTGGGCCGCGGCCGCCGGCAGCGTGTTCTTCTGGCGGGTGGGCCAGCCGCTGTGGCGCAGCCTGCGCCATCGGCTGGTCGTCCAGGAGGTCCGTGCCGAGAGCCCGACGGTCACCACGGTGGTCATGGCCGGGCGGAACCTGCACCGGTTGCCGGTCCGGGCCGGTCAGTTCATGCAGTGGCGGTTTCTGGATGGGCCCGGTGCCACCCGAGCCCACCCCTACTCGTTGTCAGCAGCCCCGGACGGGCGGACGTTGCGCATCACTGCCGCGCATCTGGGGGACGGGTCGGCGCGTCTGGCGCGGATGCGTCCGGGGACCAGGGTGGCCTTTGAGGGACCGTACGGTCGGTTGCACGAGGGCGTTCGGACCCGTCGCAAAGTCCTGTTGATGGCCTCGGGCATCGGTATCACGCCGATGCGGGCACTGCTTGAGTCCATGGACCAGCGTCCCGGCGATGTCACCCTCGTCTACCGGGCACGCTCCGACACAGACCAGATCTTCGTGGACGAGCTGACGGCACTGGCCGCCTCGCGACGGTCACGGTTCTTCGTGGTGTCCGGCACCAGGGCGGCGGAACGATCCAGCTGGCTGCCCCAGCATGCCGCGCACATGGGAGACGTCGAGGCGCTGCGCAAGCTTGTGCCCGATGTGGCTAACCACGACGTGTTCATCTGTGGCAGCCCGGGGTGGATGGATGCCGCGGAGCAGGCCGTCATCGACGCCGGCGTCCCGGCCGACCACGTCCACATCGAACGCTTCACCTACTGAACCAAGCATTTCGCCACGACAGACCGCACGCCGACGGCATACGAATCAACGAAGGAAAGACATGCGACGCATCGTCACCACCATCCTGTCGACCATCTCGGTCCTGGTCCTGCTCTTCAGCTACCACACCAGCTCCAGCAACGCTGGGATCTCGGCCAGTCCGGTCGTGCAGCAACCGTCGGGCTCCGGCTCCAGCTCGCAGTCCCGGTCATCGACCAGGAGCGGGTCCTCGACGTCCACGTCGAGCTCGACCAAGAAGTCCGGCACGGCGACCCAGACGGCCACCTACACCGGTCAGTCGGCCGATACCCGGTGGGGGCCGGTCCAGGTCCAGCTCACGGTGCAGGGCGGCAAGATCACCAGGTCTCGTGCGGTGCAGTACCCCCAGGGCACCAATGTCGACGCACAGATCAACGGCTATGCGCTGCCCATCCTCGACCAGGAGGTCGTCCAGAAGCAGTCCGCTTCCATAGACACCGTCTCCGGTGCAACCGTGACCAGCGACGGCTACCTGCAGTCGTTGCAGTCCGCGATTGACCAGGCCCACCTGTGAGTCGCATGAACTCGTATGGCGCAGCGCCTCGTAGTGTTGTCGAAGAGGATAGGGGAACGCGTCAATGACGACTCGCACCGACAGCCAGGTGGACACTCCTCAGGAGCTTCGACGAGCGACGCGGCCTGGGGTATCGCGACCGAGCCGGCGCCGGATCTGGTTGCGTCGCGCGGTCGTGGTGATCCTTGTCCCACTGCTGTGGCTGAGCTGGTCGATCGGTAGCGTCCTGGCGGCCCCAGGTACCGACACCACGGCTGCCCGGCTGGCCGAGTGGGCTCGGTTCAACGGACTGGGCTGGGTCGTCAGCGAGGCGGAGCAGGTCCAGTACCAGCTCAACCCACCCAAGGTTGGCGGAAGCCTCGCTGGTGGGATCCCTGTGGTCTCCGCGCCCCCAGTGGCGCCCGGCCCCTCCGTCCGCACCTCGCCGGCTGTGCCGCACCTCGCCGTTCTGGCGTCGATCCCACCCCAGGCCCAACCTGGGCTGCCCAACGAGGGTGTCTGGCAGACGCTGACCAGTGTTCACGGGCAGCCGGCGATCAGGGCGGCGTTCCTGCGTCCGGACGCGCAGCACACCAGCTACATGGTTGGAGTGGCTTGGCTCAACCAGAAGCTGGTCAAGATGGTCCTTCACCCCGGTTATACGGTGCCTGGTGGTTCGGGTTGGTCCCAGGCCTTCGACGTTCCGTCATCTCAGCGAAACAGCCTGCTGGCCACCTTCAACTCGGGATTCACCATGCAGGACGCGAATGGCGGGTTCTGGATGGACGGCAAGACCGCCGTGCCGCTGCGCCAGGGCGCTGCCTCGATGGTGCTCTACAAGGATGGGCACGTCGACGTGGTCAGGTGGACCGCGGCCACGCCTGGCCCCGACGTGGCCGCCGTCCGCCAGAACCTCGGTCTCCTGGTGGAGAACGGCGTCATCTCGGCGGACGTGAACAGCAAGACCACCAGAACCTGGGGCAAGACCGTCGGCGACGCCACCTTCGTATGGCGCTCAGCTCTGGGAGTCCGCAAGGACGGCTCGCTGGTGTTCGTGGTGGGAGCCTCGATGTCGGTGCCCAGTCTGGCCAAGATCGTCCATGACGCAGGGGCAGTAACGGCCATGGAGCTCGACATCAACAAGTCATGGACCAACTTCATCACCTATACCCACCCCAGCAGCGGTGGCGCGGTGCCGCACATGCTCACCAAGGACGAGCATCCCAACCCGTACCGCTACCTCCAGCTGTCGTCGCGAGACTTCGTCGCGGTCTTTCCCCGATGATGGGATCAGGACACGTGGTGGATCACGAGGTCGCAGCCCTGATCGGGGCCCAGTCGTTTTCGGTATCGCCCTGGACGCGTCAGGGCGCGGTGATCCTCAGCCACGCCGGTGAGCATGCCCTGGGTTGGACCGCGTTGGGACTGCTGGGCGCGGCCCTCGACCATGAGCAGCGGCGTCCCTGGCTGCGGGCCACCGCAACAGTTGTTGGCGCCCATGCGGTGAGCGTCGTGGCGAAGCGCGTGGCCCGTCGGCACCGTCCCAGCGACCCGCGGATACAGGTTCTCGTTGCCACGCCCAGCGACTGGAGCTTCCCCTCCTCGCACGCTGCCTCGACCACGGCGGCCGCCGTGGCCTACTCCCGGCTCCTGCGGCGGCGCTGGCCGCTGTTCTCGATCCCGGTGATGATGACCAGCCGGGTCATCGTGGGGGTGCACTACCCCAGCGACGTCCTGGCCGGCGCCCTGATCGGCGCCGTGATGGGGCGCTGGGTCGCCCCATCACGGGCGGTGTCGGGATCATGACCCTTCTGCACCTGTCACGCCCGGCGTTGCCGGCTCTCGTTCGGGCGTGTCGGCCCCGTCAGTGGATCAAGAACGTGTTGGTGCTCGCCGCGCCGGCGGCCGCTGGCATTGCGCTCCAGCCTCGAGCCGCCCTGCAGATGCTCGTCGCTGTCGTTGCCTTCGCCGTGGCCTCCTCGGGGATCTACCTGGTCAACGACGCCGTCGACGTCGAGGCCGACCGGGCCCATGCCACGAAACGCCTGCGCCCGGTCGCGTCAGGGGAGTTGTCCGTGCGTTCGGCCTGGGCTGCGGCGCTCGTGCTCCTGCCCGGCGCACTGGTGATCTCGGCATTGCTGACCTGGCAGCTGTTCGTGGTCATCGCGATCTACGAGGCCGTCCAGCTCTGGTACTGCCTGGGCATGAAGCACGAGCCCGTCATCGAGCTC
>PKWT01000503.1 GCA_003132125.1 Micrococcales bacterium
GGCGCGTTCAGGCTGTCGGACACCGCCCGGCTGCTCGACGCCAACGCGGCGGCGGAACCCGAGTCGAAGGCGTCGAAGCTGACGTTGGCTGACATGGCACCAGCTGTTGTGGCACCGCTCCCCGTCGCCAGCTGGACCGCTTCCTCCCACTGGCCCCCGTCATCGGCTTTGCGGATCAGGCTGTGGGTCTCGGCGTAGTTCACCCACAGTCCGCCCAAATTCGCGGCATCGCGGTTCAACCGGCCTGCCACAGCGCTCTGGGCGGTCACGACCTCTGCCGAGCGCACCCAGGCCTTCTCGAAGGCCGAACCCGAGCCGCGCGCGATCAACGTCAGGCTCTCGTTCGACTTGGCGTCGAACGCGGCGATGCGTGCCTTCGCCGTGGCCAGCGTCGCGGCATATGACCCCTTGCGCACGTCATCCACCCGTGAACCGACAGCTGCCAGAGAGATCGAGCCGACCACCAGTGTCACCAAGATTACCGCCGTGGCAGCTGCCAGGGGCGGATTCACCAAGCGGTGGGTGCGCAACGAGAGCCAGCCCATGCCACCGAGCAGCACGAGCAGGGCGAGCACTCCGCTCGCGATGAGGGGGCTCGACGCCCCTGCGGCGCGGTCGAACTCTGCCGTCACGCGGGCTTCGTTGGCCTTGACCAAGGCGTCGAGGATGGGCAGGGCGTCGCTGCGCAGACTTGAGCTGGCGATGCGGAGGTACTGCGCGCCGACCGGCAGGGCCTGGCGGTTGGTGGCCCTGGCCTGCTCGATCAGACCGGCGTAGGTGAGCAGCGAGGTGTTGAGGGCTCCCAGCGCCGGTCCGTCAGCAGGTTGGGCCTTGGCTGCCTCGGCGATCAGCCGGGCGGCCTGAGCCAGGGACGAGGTGTACTCCGTCCGCTGCGCTGCAGGCTCGAGGCCGCCGACCAGGAACGCGTTGGTGGCATCCGCGTCAGCCCGGATCAGGTTGGTGTGGATCGCCTGGATCCGGACCAGCTGGGCCGTGTTGGCCTCACCTCGCCCCAGCGCGTCATTGGTGGACCCGAAGGCCGAGAAGGCGGAGAGGGCGAAGATCAGCGATACGGCGACGGTCGTCAGAGCCAGTATCCGGAGCCGTCCCGGGGTCCCGGACATCGCACGACGCACGGAGACGGTGGCCGCGCCAAGACGGCTCGCGACAGTCGGTGCGTTGCTCGGCGCGGTCACGTCGGTTCTCCCTGCTCGTCGTCGTCCAGGTCCTGCGGCAACAGCTGACGCAGCTGCTCGGTGGTGGGTACATCGACCTCGCGCAGCCGCCAGGCCTGTCGGCCGATGGCGGCCTCGAGCATGTTTCGCGAGAACCGGCCGTTGCCGAAGGTGGTGCCGCGGGGCGTCGCGGCCAGCAGCCCCCGGAACTGCGCCAGCGCCTCAGGGGTGAGCTCGTAGTCGGCACCATCGGCCAGCAGGGTCAGGATCTTGACCAGCTCGTCGTCGGTGTAGTCGTCGAACTCGATGATGGTCCTGAAACGGCTGGACAGTCCGGGGTTGGCGGCAATGAACACCTCCATCGGGATGGGGTAGCCGGCGACGATGACGACAAGATCGTCACGCTTGTCCTCCATCTCCTTGACCAGGGTGTCGACAGCCTCGGTGCCGTAGTCGTCACCGGTCAGGCTGTAGGCCTCGTCGATGAACAGCACGCTCCCCGCTGCCTTCGTTACGACGTCGGCGGTCTTGACCGCGGTCTGGCCGAGATAGCCCGCCACGAGCTCGGAGCGGTCGACCTCGATCAGCTGACCTTTGGTCAGCAGCCCCATCGCCTTGTAGATCCCGGAGACCAGTCGCGCCACCGTCGTCTTGCCGGTGCCAGGGTTGCCGGTGAAGACGAGGTGCCGTGTGATGGTCGGGTTCTTCAGCTTGGCCTCGGTGCGCAGCCGCCCGACCCGCAAGATCGCCACCTGGCGGTGGATCTCGCGTTTGACCCGCTCCAGACCGATCAGGGCGTCGAGCTCAGCGAGCAGCTCGTCGACGCTCTTCGGCTTCATGACCTCGGCAGGGGCCGATTCCCTGGGCGCCGTCGCCGTGGCTGTCATTGCTGCGATCGCGGGTGTTGCTGTCATCGCCGGTGTAGCGGTCATGCGTGGTGACGTCGTACGTGGTGCCCCGTCGGGGAGGGTCGGCCCGGAGCGCGCCCCGGCAGCCGTCAGCTGAGCGGCTGCCGCCACCGAGGCATTGCCGATCACCCTCATCGTCGGCTCACCGAGATCACAGGCTGCCGAGGCGACCTCGGCGAGCGCCTCGGCGTAGGGCACTGTGTGCGAAGACCCTTGTGCCACAAGGCCGCTCAGGGTTGCGGTCGGAGCTGCCCGCCAACGACGACCTCGCGTCGCGGCGTCGAAGAAGTCCTGTGTGGTGGCGCCGCCGACGGCTGCGGCCCAGCTCGCGGCAGCCCCGGTGGCCGACTCAGCCACGGCCGCGGCCAGAGCGGCGCCCTCGGCCCTGGCTGTCACGGCGTCCAGCCCAGCGGACTCGGCCACGTCGACCAGGGCACCGAGAGCTTGGTCCAGGGTCAGCGTCGGCCGCTGTGGGGCAAGCGAGTCCGGGTAGCTCATGGGGCACCTGATCCCTGATCCGACAGATCCAGGGCGCCGCCACCGGAAGCGTGGCCGAACTTCTCCGCCAGGAACCGGCCGTGCGCCACCAGCGCGGCCGCATCGGCACGGCATACGGCGTCGAAGACCTTGTCCATCGTGGCGGCCAGCAGGTCGAGCTGGTCGATCAGGATCATCAGCGAGGTCTTGCCGTGGTCGAC
>PKWT01000277.1 GCA_003132125.1 Micrococcales bacterium
GCCATCGACTACAAGGCGACGCCGATCCGCAAGGGTCTGGCCGAGGCTGCACCCGAGGGCATCGACGTCTACTTCGACAACGTCGGGGGCGACCATCTCGAGGCCGCCATCTCGGCGCTTCGCCTCCGTGGCCGCGTTGCCGTCTGCGGCATGATCTCGCTCTACAACGCCACCGAGCCGGCGCCCGGCCCTCGCAACATGCCGATGATCATCGGCAAACGCCTGACCCTGCGCGGATTCATCGTCTTCGACCACGAGGACCTTCGCCCGGCGTTCGAAGCCGAGGTCGGTCAGTGGCTGGCCGAGGGCAAGATCGTCTGGCGCGAGACGGTTGTCGACGGAATCGACAACGCTGTCAACGGTTTCCGGGACCTCTTGGCCGGCGCCAACACCGGCAAGATGCTCATCCGCCTCTGACCCGGAGGGTTGAGGGGTGGCTCGCAGCCCCATAAAGGGAGCCCTCGAGCAGGGGCAAGAGCCACCTCTCAACCGGCTGGTGCTCGCAGCACCTAGAAGCATCCCTCGATCAGGACTGATGCATACCCGGAGGGTTGAGGGGTGGCTCGCAGCCCCATAAAGGGAGCCCTCGAGCAGGGGCAAGAGCCACCCCACAACCCGACGGGCACCCGTCCCGCACCAGGTGCCACNNCCACCGGAGAACCCGCCACCACCGAAGCCGCTGGCGCCAGACGAGCCCGGTGTGCTGGTGAACGTGCCACTCGCCATCGTGGAGAACGAGTCGACGCCGGAGGCGATCCCCGAGAAGTCCCCGAAGCCGCCACTACCCGCGAAGATGTACCAGCCCGGCATACCGATGGACTGACCTGCAGCCGTCGCCGCCTCGGCGACCTCGGAGAAGGTGCCGGCCCAACGATCGGCGACGCCATACACGATCGCGTAGGGCAGGTAGCGACTGAAGATGTCCTGCGCCTCCTCGAACCTGATCTGACGCGCTTCTGCCGTCACGAGATACTGCTTGAACCCCAGCGACTGGGCCAGAACGGCGCTGCCGGCCGCGGTCTTGGCCGCCATCCGCTGACCGAGCAGAAAGACGATGCCGCCCGCGATCAGCAACCCGGCGGCCAGGACGATGCCCGAAGGGATGCCGAAGCTGACTCCGCCGATCCGGTCAGTCTCAGCGCTCTGGATGCCCAGGAACCAGCCCGAAACCAGGCCCGCGCCCATGACGACGAAGCCCAGTGCGGTCCAGGCTCGCCGAACCTGATCTGGCGACTTGCGGAACCAACCGCGACGGGTGACCTCGGCGTACATCTGCGACTGGACCGTGGTGAGCGTGGTGTGGAACTTGTTCTTCAGGCCCGAGAGAAGCACCGGGTTGGAGTCAGCGAAGATCCCGGTCAGCAGGGTCTCCTCGAACGGCAACAGCGCCTCGGCCGGCTCAGGGGGCACCAGCTTGGTGAGCTGCCAGTCCGTGCGCTTGAAGAGAGAGCCGGACTCGACCTCTTCGATCCTCAGGTAGCCACGCACGGCAAGGTCGATCACCGTCGCGGAGACGTCGATCGTGTTGGCCTGTTCATCGATGATGGTCCCGACGAGCCCAGGGCGAACTCCCTCCGGCGGGGAGAACTGCACTGCCACTGGACCGCTCTGGCCGTGGGTGACCGGGCCGGCCGCGCCGGCGACCGGGTTGAGCCCAGGCGTCAGGCCGGCATACTGCTCGTCACGTCCGCGCTTCCAGAACAAGGTCCCCATCAGGGCAGCGGCCAGGACCGGGATCACAAGCCCGCCAACGTAGCCAAGGATGCTCAGCGTCTTGGCCAGCGATGAGGACATCTGGGAGCCAGCGGCGCCGCTGAATCCGGTGTCGCCGTTGCGCAGATCGGGGGTCGTGTCGGTCACCGCTGATGCGGGGAACGACGCCACGATGGTCATCTGCTCGTTCGGGCCGAGACCGGTTGACGAGAAGGTGGCGGTCGGCCCGGCGCTGGCCTGACAGGGGTCCGCCGAACGGTCAGCACCCTTGAAGCACAAGGCATCCGTCACTGCAGCGGGTCCGTGCACAGTGGCCTTGACCGAGTCCAGGGGAATGTCGAAGCCACCGCCCGTGACGTTCCAGTAGAGCTCCGCATGGTCCGGGAATCCGTTGGCGACGTGAGCCAAGCGGTACTTGATCACATAGGTCTGCCGCTGGGCCCCGTCGAAGGGTTGGTTCGGGCTGCCGATCCGGATGACGCTGTCGGCACCGACGTCAGAGACGTAGACGTCGGTGTTGGCCCCCGTGGGGCTGCTCGCCGTGACATCGCTCATCTCATACGCGCGAAACTTCCCCGGCGGGTCCGAGACACCTTGTCGCACGGTGATGTTGCGCTTGATTCCGTGATGCTCACCGGGCCCGAACTGCCAGTCGATGGTCTCGGTCACCCCCATGGAACCGTCACTGGCCAGGTCGTAGCCCGCGGTGAAGGACACGATGTGCTCGCCGCCTGCCGCCTGGGCAACAGGCGAAAACCCGAGCGTCAGCCCCAACACGGCGAGAACCGCCAACAGCACCCGAACCTGCGGCCGCAGCCGCCCCGTTAGCCGCACAAGAGCTACCTTTCCCGACGTGTCGAGATCGCCCGTTGCGCCTCGCGCTCATCCTGCTTCGCCCGCAGCGTATGCCGCTTGTCATACTCGCGCTTGCCCTTGGCCAAGGCGATCTCGACCTTGGCGTAGCCATCCTTGAAGTAGATGGACAGCGGAACGATGGTCTGGCCGCCCTCCTTGGTCTTCTGGACCAGCTTGGCGATCTCCTGCTTGTTCAGGAGCAGCTTGCGCCGGCGACGAGGCGCGTGGTTGTTCCAGGTTCCCTCGGTGTACTCGGGGATGTGCACGCCCTCGAGCCAGATCTCACCGTCACGCACGGTAGCGAAGCCATCGAGCAGCGAGGCCCGGCCAGCGCGCAGCGACTTGACCTCGGTGCCGCTCAACACCATGCCGGCCTCGAAGGTCTCTTCGATCAGATAGTCGTGATACGCCTTGCGATTGCGCGCCACGACCTTCTGGCCCTTCTCCTTGGCCACCGTCGCCATCCCCTCGTCAGATCACGTGTGCGTCGCGTGCGTGGATCAGCGCCGGCGCCATTCGGGCGATGAACAGGCGATGGTGCGACGTGAACCCCTAACGCTACCGGTCGGAGGTGGCCCATGTGCACCAGCCTTTGCTCACTTCAGGCCGCTGCGGTGCCCGGATCCGGNNGCCGCGAACCGGTCTCAACTGAGTAAACCGGCCTCAGGTGAGCAAGCGGCTGCCTAGAGCCAGATGCGCGGGTTGACGGGTACGCCGTCCTGCCGGGTCTCGAAGTGCAGGTGACATCCGGTCGAGTACCCCGTCGTGCCTGAGTAGGCCACGAGCTGGCCTCGGTTCACATGGCCGCTGGTGACCACGAAGCTGCTCAGGTGGTTGTACGTCGTCGTGAGGTCAACGCCGCCACCCTGAAGGCCGTGGTCGATGACCAGTCGGTTGCCATAGCCGCCTGAGGCGTACTCAGGGGTTGCCATGATGACGTCACCAGACGCCGCGGCATAGACCGGGGTACCGCAGTTGACGGCGAAGTCGATGCCGGCGTGCAGCTGCCAACGCTGCATGACGGGGTCGAATCGCATGCCGAACTCCGAGGACGTCGGCCCATTTACGGGGAGACTCAGGAACCCGTTCACGCTGCCGAACGGCGCGTACTGAGGCACAGCTCGGTGGGCTGCGCGAGCCGCGGCCGCGCGGGCCGCCCTCTCGCGCGCCGCCTTCTCACGTGCCGCCTTGGCCCGCGCCGCCAGCACTTTTGCCAAGGCGTTCGACTGTGCCTGCATGGAGTTGATGTTCTTTACCTCGGTGACCTTCTTGGCGGCCACCGTTGCGGCGTAACGGGTCTGGGCGGCATACATCAGGTCAAGCTTGGTCTTGGCGGCCGCTGCCACATCGCGGGCCGCCTTGGCCTGTGCCAGCGCAGTCTCCGCCTCGACCTTGAGCGCTGCCACCTGCTGACGAACCGCGACCAGGTGAGCCTCAACCGCCCTGCCCTCGGCCCGCATGGTGTCCAGCCCGCGCAACGTCGCACTGCGAACCCGCATGACGGTGTCCATCATGACCAGGCGGTTGGTGAGGTCTTCAGGGCTGGTGGCCTCGAGCGCGATGGAAAGACCAGAGACCCCGCCCTGTTGGTAGGCGTCGCGGGCCATGTTGCCGAGCTGGTCCTGGGCCGCTTGGGCGTCGCGAGAATTCTGGGCGAGCGCATCCGCGGCCTTGGCCTCGTTGGCCTGGGCGACCGCGAGCGCTGTGGCCACGTCGGCGTTGTGCCGATCCGCGACAGCTTGTGCAGCGTCAGCGACAGCCAGCTCCTGCTGTGCTCCAGGCAGCTGCGCTCTGGTCCGTTTCAGCTCGATGAAGGCATTGGCCAGGTCCTTGGAAGTGCCTTCGAGCGCGAGACGCAGCTGAACGATCTCGGCATCAAGCTTCTTCTTGTCGCCGCTGGTATCGGCCGAGCTCAGGGGTGCCAGTCCCAGCGTGCTCGCGACGGCGACGCCGACGACCATGCTCACCAGCCGGAACCTGGTGGAACGGCGGGCGGGTCGCGGCGCAGTCGGGAGATGGCTCATATCACCACATTGGTACCACAAGCCCCTCGTGCAACACGGCACGTCGGCGGCGCCACGGGCGGCGTGTCTGGAACAGGTGTGCGCGATCAGCCCAGCGGTGCGCGATCAGCCCAGCGTCGCGCCTCTAGACCCGGAGGTATCGGCGGAGCGTGAACCAGGCGGTGAGCATCGCCAGCCCTGCCGCGATCACCGTGAGCCAAGGGCTCACCGTCAACACGTCGGCAGTGGTGATGAAGTTGATCGGCAGTTTGTCGGCAAGGTAGCCGATGCCGTACTTCACCATGGCCCACAGCAGGCCGATCGCCAGCGCCGTGCCAACCATGGTCGCCACAAGGGTCTCGAGGATGAACGGCAGCTGGATGATGAACGCGGAGGCGCCGACCAGCCGCATGATGCCTGTCTCCCGCCGCCGGCTGAACGCGGTCTGGCGGATGGTCGTGGCCACGAGCAGCACCGAGCACAGCACCATCAGACCGGCCAGGGACAGCGCCCCGTAGGAGAGCCCACGCAGCACGTTGAACAGCGGGTCGAGGATCCGCCTCTGGTCCTGGACGTCACCCACCCCTGGCGCGCCGATGAACGAGCTGGTGATCACGTCGTACTTGGTCGGGTCCGACAGCTGCACCCGGAAGCTCTCGGGCATCTGCTCGGGCTTGATGTCGCGGTAGCTCGGGCTGTCCTTGTACTGCGCCTTGAGACGGTCGTACGCCTGCTGTTGTGACTCGGGGAACACGCTCCTGACCAGCGGCTTCATCGCGTCGAGCTGGCTGCGGATCTCCTTGCGCTGTGCGTCGGTGACGGCGCCCGCGGAGCAGTTGGGCAGGTCGGACTTGGCGGTGCACAAAAAGATCGAAACCTGGACGCGGTCGTACCAGTAGTCCTTCATGGTGTCGACCTGCCGCTGCGAAAGAACACCGAGCCCGAGAAACAGCACGGACACCATCGTCACGAGCGCGACCGATATGGCCATGGACAGGTTTCGACGCAGGCCGATCCAGATCTCGCTGAGAATGAACTGGAGGCGCATCAGCGCTGCGCTCCGTAGACGCCGCGGTGCTGGTCACGGATGAGCTCGCCGTTGTTGAGCTCGACGACGCGTTTGCGGAGCTGGTCGACGATCTCGTCGTCGTGGGTTGCCATGACGATAGTGGTGCCGGTGCGGTTGATCCGATCGAGCAGACGCACGATGTCGAGGCTGGTCGTCGGGTCGAGGTTGCCGGTGGGCTCGTCGGCGAGGATGATGGAGGGCCGGTTGACCAGGGCGCGGGCGATGGCGACGCGCTGGCGCTGGCCGCCGGAGAGCTCGTTGGGCTTGTGGTACATGCGGGTTTCAAGACCCACGTCGGTGAGGGATTCCTTGGCTCGCTCCAAGCGCGCGGCGGCGGGGGTGCCGTTATAGATGAGCGGCAGCTCGACGTTGTGGAGGGCGGTGGCCCTGGACAGCAGGTTGAAGGTCTGAAAGACGAAGCCGATCTCCTTGTTGCGGATGCGGGCCAACTGGTCGTCGTCCAGTTCGCTGACTAGCTGGCCATTGAGCCAGTAACGGCCCTGAGATGGCGTATCGAGGCATCCAATCAGGTTCATCAGGGTGGACTTGCCGGAGCCGGACGGACCCATGATGGCCACGTACTCGTTGTGTTTGATGCGCATGGAGACGCCGCGCAGGGCCTGCACCTGCTGCTCGGAGCCCATATCGTAGGTGCGCCACAGATCTTCTACGACGATGACGTCCCCTTGCGGCTTGGCCGCCGTTTGCACGCGTTCTTCGCTGTGGATGCTTTCCAAAGCCATGCTCATCTCTTCCTTAACCTATTGTCGCCTACGCGCCGGAGGCGGGCTTGACTGTGTCCCGCTTGACCAGCGCGTTGTTCTTGAGGGTGCGCAGCGTCTTGTAGGGACCAGTCACGATCTCCTGGCCCTCGGTGAGGCCAGAGAGCACTTCCATATCGGTGGCCCCGGTGATGCCGGTGGTGACGGGCTCAAACTTCACCCGCAGCTTGCCTTTTGCGTCTTTATCCACCACGTAGACGCCCTGCACCGGCGCCGTCTTGGCGGCTGCGGATGCCGGCGCGTTCGATGCGGCCTGCACGCCGCCCTTGGATTTGTCGTCATCGGGGTTGTGCATGACCAGCGCCTGAATGGGCAGGGTGAGCACGCCGGGCTTGTGCGCGGTGGTGATCTTAGCGGTGGTGGAGAGTCCGGGGCGCAGGTCGCTGGAAGGGTTATCCAGAGTGACCACAACCTTGAAGTCCTTGGCCTCTTCGGTGCCGGTGGTCGACTGCGAGGTGGC
>PKWT01000169.1 GCA_003132125.1 Micrococcales bacterium
CCGCTCAGCCCACCAGGTGAATCAGGAGTCGCTGGAGCTCGGCCGCGGGATCGCCGGTGAGACCTCCGTGGACCGGTCCGGGCTGGACGACAGTGCTTCGGGGCGCGGCCAGCCAACCAAAGCGCTGGCCGAGCCGGTCCAGCGCGGGGCGCCCGGGCGCTTGCTCGCCGCGGCAGATCGAGCACACCGTCTGCAGAGCCGCATCAACAGCCGCAAGGTCCACGTCGGCGGAGAACGACCTCAGACGGTCGGGATCGACTGCGAACGCGCAGTCCAGGAAGTCGGCGGACTGGCTGTGGAGGACGACGCCGACGTTGATGAACTCGTCGCGGTCAACCCGGGGCACGCAGCGAAGCACGACGTACTGGTAGCCCACCAAAGGTGCGGTCATGCGGCGGCTCCACTGGGCAGCCATGCGGACGGATTATCAAGGCGGGCAAGCAAGCTCAGGCGGTATGCCGTCCGGATGGCCTCAGGGTCGGGCATCGCGTCCGTCGCTTCGAGCCACTCGTCCGGGATCTGGGCGAGCACGCCGTTGCTGATCGCAGCCCTGACGATGGTGGCGAGAGCTTCGTGCAGGGTCGCGAGGTCAGCCGCAACCTCACGCAGCACATGCTTGCTGGCGTCGAACGGTTGGCTGGCAAACCGGGCCGGATCCGACCCACGGTTGGGCCATGAGTGATGGAAGTACAGGGCGGCGCCGTGGTCGATGGCCCACGTCTGACCGTGCCACACCAGCAGGTTCGGGTTGGCCCACGTGCGGTCGACGTTGGCCGTGAACGCATCCAGCCACAGGACCCTCGCGGCCTCCTGGGGTGAAGGCGGGTGTGAGCCGTCGTAGCCGAAAGAACCGGGCAGGAAATCCACGCCGAGGTTCAGCCCGACGCTGGCCGTCAGCAGGTCCTGAACCTCTTCATCTGCCTCGTACTTGGCGATCCGGGCGTCCAGCGTCACCGCGCGCATGTCTGGGACGCGCAGGCCGATGGCGCGACCGATCTCACCGACGATCACCTCGGCGACGAGCACCTTGAGTCCTTGGCCGGCGCCGCGGAACTTCACGACGTAGGTGCCGTCGTCGTCGGCTTCGACGATTCCTGGCAGCGAGCCGCCTTCGCGCAGCGGCGTGACATACCGGATCGCCTGGACGTGTTCGAGCACTCGCGAAGCCTAGTGGGGTGCGCGGGGCGCTAGACCGTCACGACGCGGTCGCGGCCCGCGCTCTTCGCCGCGTGCAGCGCTCTGTCGGCTGCGGCAATCGCTCCGTGGGCCGGGACCGGTTGGCCCACACCGACCGAGACGGTGACCTTGAGGCCGTGGGCGACCTGCCACCACGGCGCTGTACGCACGGCGTCGTGCAACCGTGCGGCGACACCCTCGGCCGCCGCACCTCCGCCGAACACGAGGATGACGAACTCATCGCCGCCGTAGCGCACCGGCACGTCGTCGGCCCGGCAGTGGGTACGCAGGATGACGGCGATNNCGATTCCCCAGACCCGTGAGGGGGTCCAGCAGGGCTGCTTGGCCCATCCGGCTGGTCTCAGCGGTCAGCGCGCGCACCTGGTTGCGCGACTGCAACGAGGTGAATCGGCCGTCTCGCTCGAACCACACCCGCCCGAGGGCATCTCGGGCCAGACGCTTCCACAGGTCGACCGCCGGGTGCGGCCCGTGTTCTGCGACGTCCACATCGGCCAGCGCCTCCATGGCGACCGCAGCCCAGAGGTCGCGGCTCGCCCGGTCGGAGTTCATCAATGCATCGCGCATCTGTCGGCGGGCTTCGTCGTAGTGTCCTGACTCCATCGCTGCTTGCCCCAGGACGAGACGGGCAAGGTTGGTCTCGACCAGCTCGTCGCGCAGGCTGAAGCGCTGGGTGGCACCATTGACCCGGGCCGCGGCCAGGCTGGTGTACCCGAGCCGACTGAGCGCGTACGCCTCGATGATCTCCGCGCGTGCCGCCATCTCGGAGTTGTCGACCAGCGCTGCGATCCTGCCCATCCTCAAAGCCTTTTCGGCAGACCTGACGAAGTGCGGACCCGCCTCCTTGACGTGGCCGACGACGATCAGAGTCGTCCCCCAGTAAGCGCTCAGCAGGGCCCGCTCCTGCGCCACCAGGAGGTCGATCTCGGGGTCTTGATAGGGCCGGATCCCGGCCAGCATCTCGTCCGCCTGCTCGAACAGGTAGACGGCCCTCAGCGCCAGCGCGACAGCCATGCTTGCGGAGAGATGGCTGTAGCGGCCCGGCTCCGTGTGGGCGACGAGCCACGCTCCCTCGGCCAGCGCATCCATGGCCCGGCTGACCTCGCCGACCTGGGTCGAGGACTCTGCAAGGACGGCCAGAGCCTTGGCTCGCCACATCGGGTCTGGGTCGTCCTCCACGTCGATGAGGAGGTCCAGGGCCACCGTCACTGCATCGTGGTGCCGGCCCAGCTCCTGCAGAGCGATCGCCTGGATGTAGCCCAGGAACTGGGTGGTGGTTCTGTCACCCGCGCCCTTTGTGAGGAGCATCCCTGCGCGGCATGTGTTCACGGAGTCCTCGGAGAACCCGTCCATGTATTGACCGTGCGCGATATCCGAGAGGGCGTCGAACGGCCCGAACTCGCTTATCCGGACAACCGCGGTGCCAAGCGGCTTGACCATCGTTGCCTCTTCTTCGAGCCTTCGTGTCCCGATGATGGAACACATTATGAGCGCGTACCGACCAACTCTTGGTCACCGGTCTTGTTCCAACCCTTACGGTGGAGCCATGGAGCCGGTCTACACCCCTGTCATCGGTGTCGCGAGAGCGTTGTTCGCAGCACAGGGTCTGAAGTTCACCATCACCGGTGCGCACAACATCCCGACGTCCGGTGGCGCCGTTCTGATGATCAACCATCTGAGCTACTTCGACTTCGCCTACGCCGGACTGGCTGCGATCCCCAGCAAGCGTTTTGTGCGCTTCATGGCCAAGGACGACGTGTTCCGTCACAAGATCAGCGGCCCCCTGATGCGCGGGATGCACCACATCCCGGTGGATCGAACGGCGGGGGCAGCCTCGTTCCGTGCCGCGGTCACTGCCCTCAAGGCGGGCGAGATCGTAGGGGTGTTTCCCGAAGCGACAATCTCGCGCTCGTTCGAGCTCAAAGGGTTCAAGAGCGGCGCTGTCCGGATGGCCCAGACAGCAGGGGTGCCGATCGTGTCAATGATCATCTGGGGATCACAAAGGGTGTGGACCAAGGGCTATCCCAAGCGTCTGGGTCGCACGAACGTGCCGATCACGCTCAGTGTCGGCGAACCCATCCTGCCTGGACGCCAGGACAACGCTGACGGCGTCAATACGCAGATCCGCGTCCGGATGACCGACCTGCTGCACGCGGCGCAAGAGGCCTATCCAGCTCTTCCGCAGGATGAGCTGAAGTACCTGCCGGCCCGGCTTGGCGGTTCCGCCCCGACGCTCGAGGAGGCGACTGCCATGGACGAGGCAGACGCTGCCCGCCGTGCCGAGCGTCGCTCGACGGCCGGCTGAATCCCGTGTTCGTCTCGCTCCTGCGCACCTATCTGCGCCCCTACCAGCGGCCGATCGCCATGATCGTGCTGTTCCAGCTTGTGGCAACGATCGCCAGTCTCTATCTGCCCGGTCTGAACGCGTTGATCATCGACAAGGGCGTTGTCACGGGTGACACGGGCTATATCGTCCGCACGGGTGTCGTGATGCTGGGCGTGACCGCGATCCAGATCGTGTGCTCGATCGGCGCGGTCTACTTCGGTGCCCGCACCGCCATGGCGCTCGGCAGGGACCTGCGCGAGGCGGTCTTCGTGACCGTCGACTCGTTTGCCGCCCAGGAGGTCGGCAGGTTTGGCGCTCCTTCTCTGATCACCAGATCCACGAACGACATCCAGCAGGTCCAGATGGTGGTGCTGCTGACGTTCACGATGATGATTGCAGCGCCGATCATGTGCGTCGGCGGCATCATCATGGCTCTGCGCCAGGACGTCTATCTGTCCTCGCTGCTGGTGGTGATCATCCCCATCCTGTTGGTGTGCGTGGTGCTGATCATCTCCAGGATGCGGCCGTTGTTCCGGTCGATGCAGGAGAAGATCGACCTGATAAACCGGATCCTGCGGGAGCAGATCGGCGGTGTCCGCGTGATCCGGGCCTTTGTCAAGGACACTCACGAACAGCAGCGGTTCGATGGCGCCAGCACCGACCTGATGGATGTGTCCGTCCGAGTGGGTCGCCTGATGGCGTTGATGTTCCCCATGGTCATGCTCGTGATGAACGTCTCCAGCGTCGCGGTCATGTGGTTTGGCGGGCATCGAATTGCCAACGGGGACATGCAGATCGGCACGCTGACGGCGTTCCTCAGCTATCTCATGCAGATCCTGATGGCGGTGATGATGGCAACGTTCATGTTCGTGATGGTGCCTCGGGCCGAGGTCAGCGCCGAACGCATCACCGAGGTGCTCGACACCGTTCCGAGCGTGCGGGCGCCGGAGGCGCCACAGGTGCGCATCCGGCATACCGGACTGGTGGAGCTGCGTGACGCGTCATTCAGCTATCCGGGGGCGCAGGAGCCGGTTCTGCACGGTGTCAACCTCATCGCCGGGCCGGGGGAGACGACCGCGATCGTGGGGTCGACCGGCAGCGGGAAGTCGACACTTCTCAACCTCATCCCTCGACTGGTCGACGTCACCGGCGGGGTGGTGCTGGTCGATGACCACGACGTCCGTTCCCTGGACCCGAAGGATCTACGGTCCTCCATCGGGCTGGTCCCGCAACGGGCCTATCTGTTCGGGGGCACGGTCGCGACCAACCTCAGGTACGGCAAGGCCGACGCCACCGACGACGAGCTCTGGACCGCCCTGGAGATCGCCCAGGCTCGTGAGTTCGTCGAGGCGATGCCGGATGGGTTGAGCTCCGTGATCGCCCAGGGCGGCACCAACGTGTCGGGCGGGCAACGACAGCGTCTGGCCATCGCCCGAGCAGTGATCAAGGCTCCCGACATCTACCTGTTCGACGACTCGTTCTCGGCGCTCGACTACGACACCGACGCCCGCTTGCGGGAGGCGCTCTCGACCATCACGGCACAGAGCGCAGTGATCATCGTGGCGCAACGGATCAGCACGATCCGAAACGCCGATCGGATCGTCGTTCTGGACCAGGGCTCGGTCGTCGGAACCGGCACCCACTCCGCACTGATGGCGTCGTGCGACACCTATCGCGAGATCGTGCTGTCCCAGCTCAGCGAGGAGGAGGCTGCATGAGCACGTCCGGTACACGGCCCGCTCCGCCCCCGCGGGGTCCGATGGGTCACGTGATGGGTGGTCCGGCGGCCAAGGCCATGAACTTCAAGGGATCCCTCCGCCGGCTCGTGGCCAGGCTGCGCGGGGAGCGCCGGCTGGTCAGCGCCGCGGTGATGCTCGGGATCGTCAGCGTGGCGCTGTCAGTCGTCGGTCCCAAGGTCCTCGGCCACGCCACCGACCTGATCTTCACCGGTCTGATCGGTGAGCGGCTGCCAGCCGGTGTGACCAAGGCCCAGGCCGTCGCTCAGCTTCGGGCGACCGGCCAGGCCCGCATCGCCGACATGGTCTCGGCGATGGACGTCGTGCCCGGGCGGGGCGTCGACTTCGGTGCAGTCGGTTATGTGTTGCTCGCTGTCCTCGTGCTCTACGTCGCCGCCTCCGTCCTCTCCTGGGTGCAGGGCCGGGTGGCAACGGTCATCGTGCAGCACGCTGTCTACGAGATGAGGGCCGAGGTCGAGGCCAAGTTCAGCCGAATGCCGTTGTCCTACTTCGACTCCAAGCCGCGAGGTGAGCTGCTCAGCCGCGTGACCAACGACATCGACAATGTCGCACAGTCCATGCAACAGACGCTGAGCCAGCTGCTGACCTCCCTGCTCACCGTGATCGGCGTCATCGCGATGATGGTCTACGTCTCACCGGTGCTGTCCCTGGTGGCGTTGGTGACGGTGCCGGTGTCCATGTTCATCACATTGACCATCGCGAAGCGCTCCAAGCCGCAGTTCGTGGGTCAGTGGTCGACCACAGGGAAGCTCAACGGTCACGTCGAGGAGGCCTACACCGGCCACGAGCTGGTCAAGGTGTTCGGTCGCTCNNCAGTTCATCTCGGGCCTGATCCAGCCGGCGATGATGTTCGTCGCCAACCTCAACTACGTCGCCATTGCGGTGATTGGGGGGCTTCGCGTGGCCTCGGGCTCCATCAGTCTTGGCGATGTCCAGGCGTTCATCCAGTACTCACGACAGTTCACCCAGCCGCTGACACAGGTGGCCTCGATGGCCAACCTGCTGCAGAGCGGAGTGGCCTCCGCTGAGCGGGTCTTTGAGATACTCGATGCGCCTGAGCAGCCCGACGATGCCAGCCCGGCAGTGACCCCGGCACAGGTGAGTGGGCGTGTTGCCTTCGAGGACGTCTCGTTCTCCTATGACCCGTTGCGACCGCTGATCGAGCACCTGGACCTGGTGGCGGAGCCGGGCCAGACCATC
The DNA here is from genome assembly GCA_003132125.1 of Micrococcales bacterium. GTDB lineage: Bacteria > Actinomycetota > Actinomycetes > Actinomycetales > Dermatophilaceae > UBA4719. The sequence goes on from PKWT01000169.1 coordinate 6,478, forward strand.
GCGATCGTCGGGCCCACCGGTGCGGGTAAGACCACGCTGGCCAACCTGCTGCTGCGCTTCTACGACGTGGACGCCGGCCGGATCACCCTCGACGGTGTGGATGTCCGGGACATGCGCCGCGAGGATCTGCGAGCCCAGTTCGGCATGGTGCTGCAAGACACCTGGCTGTTCGGCGGCTCGATCCTCGAGAACATCGCGTATGGCGCAGACGATGCGTCCCCGGCACGGATCAGCGCGGCTGCCGAAGCGGCATACGTGGATCACTTCGTGCGGACCTTGCCCGACGGCTACGCCACCTTGATCGATGACGACGGCGCGAGCGTCAGCGCCGGACAACGACAGCTGCTCACGATCGCGCGGGCCTTCCTGGCCGATCCAGCAATCCTGATCCTGGACGAGGCGACCAGCTCGGTGGACACCCGGACCGAGGCCCTGGTGCAGCGAGCCATGGCCGCGCTGCGCACGGGTCGCACCAGCTTCGTGATCGCTCACCGGTTGTCCACCATCCGTGACGCCGACCGGATCGTCGTCATGGTCGGGGGCGCCATCGTCGAACATGGAACGCATGCACAGCTGCTCGCCGCCGAAGGTGCCTACTACCGGCTGTATGCCGC
>PKWT01000076.1 GCA_003132125.1 Micrococcales bacterium
TGGGCTGGGGTCAGAGGTGGGTGTAGACGTCGACGAGAGAGACGCCGGAAGCAATCATCATCACCTGCACGTGATACAGGAGCTGGCTGATCTCCTCGGCGGTGCGCTGCTTGCCCTCGTGCTCAGCGGCCATCCACACCTCGGCCGCCTCTTCGACGATCTTCTTGCCGATCTCATGAACCCCGGCGTCCAGCGCGACAACGGTGCCCGACCCTGATGGGCGCGTGGCAGCCTTGTCGGTCAGCTCGGCATACAACTGTTCGAAGGTCTTCACGAGGGTCAAGGTTACTTCGCGCGCACCGTGCGGTGTTCAATGTGTTTGTCGGCAGCCTGCTCAGGCGTCAGCGCCAGGACCCGCTGGACGTAGATGCCCGGCAGGTGGACGGCGTCGGCGTCGATCTCACCCGGCTCGACCAGGTGCTCGACCTCGGCGATCGTGATCCGGCCTGCCATCGCAGCCACCGGGTTGATGTTGCGGGCGGACTGTCGGAACACCAGGTTGCCGTGCCGGTCGCCAATCCAGGCCCGTACCAAGGCGAAGTCGGTGCTGAGCGCGTGCTCCAGCACGAAGGTCTGGTTCTCGCCGTTCCAAAACATCTGTCGGGTCTCCTTCGGGAGCGACGCCTTGGCGATCGACCCGTCAGGGGCGTACCGCATCGGCACCCCCCCTTCGGCGACCTGGGTGCCAACCCCGGTCGCCGTGAAGAACGCCGCTATGCCGGCCCCACCAGCCCGCATCTTCTCGGCGAGACTGCCCTGTGGCGTGAGCTCGACCTCGAGCTCGCCGGAGAGGAACTGACGCTCGAACTCCTTGTTCCCGCCAAGGTAGGAGGCGACCACCCGTCGGATCTGCTTGTGCTTCAACAGAATCCCCAACCCCCAGTCGTCCACACCACAGTTGTTCGAAACCACCTCAAGATCGGTGATGCCGCTGCGATGCAGCTCGGCAATGAGTACATTCGGCACACCGCAGACGCCAAATCCACCCACCGCTAGCGACGAGCCGTTGACGATCCCGATAACCGCCTGGGCTGCGCTGTTGACGACTTTGTCCATAGCCTTGCTTCCTGGTTGGCCTCGGGGGGGCGCTCGTACCCGTTCGCGCTAGGCGAGCTAGCGCACCTCGGGCTCGGCATACGTGGTGGTGCGCTGGCGGACCGGACGGCCGATGCCCTCCGCGATGGAAGTCAGCTCCGCAACAGTCTTGGCCGACCCATGTTCCGATCCGGCCATCCGACTGATCGTCTCTTCCATCAGAGTGCCGCCCACGTCGTTGGCCCCGCCTTGCAGCATCGCGCGGGTGCCGTCAACTCCGAGCTTCACCCATGAGGTCTGGACGTTGTGGATGCGCCCATGCAGCATGAGCCGGGCCACCGCGTGGACCGCCCGGTTGTCCCTCATCGTCGGTCCAGGGCGAGCGAGCCCGGCCAGATAGACCGGGGCGTTGGTATGGATGAACGGGAGGGGGACGAACTCCGTGAAGCCTCCAGTGCGGTCCTGCAGCTCCGTGAGGGTGCGTAGATGCCCGACCCAGTGGCGTGGATGGTCGACATGGCCATACATCATCGTGCTGCTCGACGGGATGCCCAGCTCATGGGCCGTCGCGACGATCTCGACCCACTGCGCCGAAGGCAGCTTGCCCTTGGTCAGGACCCACCGGATCTCGTCGTCGAGGATCTCGGCCGCAGTTCCGGGGATCGAGTCGAGTCCGGCGTCCTTGAGCTCCTCGAGCCACGCACGCACCGAGATACCGGACTTCGCCGAGGCGGTCGCGATCTCCATCGGGGAGAACGCATGCACGTGGATGCCGGGCGCAGCTGACTTCACCGACCGGACGATGTCCGCGTATGCCGTCCGCCCCAGCGACGGGTCGATCCCGCCCTGCAGGCAGACCTCTGTGGCGCCCAGCGCCTGAGCCTCGGCGGCACGCTGCCCGATCTGCTCGAGGGACAAGGTGAAGGCATCCGCGTCGCTCTTGCGCTGGGCGAATGCACAGAACCGGCATCCCACGTAACAGATGTTGGTGAAGTTGATGTTGCGGTTGACGACGTAGGTGACATCGTCACCGACGGCGTCGCGGCGCACGTCATCGGCCAGTGACGTGACCGCCTCGAGGTCGGCGCCATCGCAGGTGAGCAAGGCCAGGTAGTCGTCGTCCGTCAGGCCTGCAGGGTCGTTCTGCGCCCGAAGAAGGGCTGCTCTCACATCGGTGTCGAGGCGCGGAGCCGGCGTGAGTGCATCCGGCGCGCGGGTTGCGACCTCTGCCCAGCTGCCAAAGACCTCGTCGAAGTCACTGCGGCGATCGGCGCTTCTGCCCCCCTCGTCAACCTCGCGATGAAGATCCACCCGCCCATGACCGGTCCCGCTGACCTGCATGCCACCGTCCGGCTCCTGCCACGGCAGGCCCTGCGGCTGGGCCGACGGATTGGCCAGGCCGGTCTCCGGGTCGGCCAACGCCCGAACATGCGGATGCAGTCGGGGGTCGATCCAGGGCTCGTCCCGTTCGAGAGCCCCAAGGACGTATCGCGCGCCGGTCGTGAGCCGTTCAGCCAGCCTGAGCCCGCAGTCCTCGGTCCAGCGACTCAGGTCGTCGATCTCGGGCCATGGACGCTCGGGGTTGACGTGGTCCGGGGTGACCGGCGAGACGCCGCCCCAGTCGTCGACGCCGGCAGCCAGCAGGAGCGGGATCTGCTCCCGTTCGGAGAGGTTCGGGGGCGCCTGGACGCTGACCGAGGGCCCCAGAAGGAGCCTGGTGACGGCAATCGTGGCGAGGTACTCCTCCTCGCCAAGATCCGGCGTGGAACGCATCGACGTGTCGTCCTTGGACCGGAAGTTCTGGATGATGCACTCCTGGATCGAGCCGTACTCGCGCGCGACCCGCCGGATGGCCAGGATCGAGTCGAGCCGCTCCGGCAGCGTCTCACCGATGCCGACCAGGATGCCGGTGGTGAACGGGATCCCCACCCGTCCTGCGTCCTCGAGCACCCGCAGCCGAACGGCCGGATCCTTGTCGGGGGAACCGAAGTGCGCCTGCCCCTCCTCTTCGAAGAGCCGCCGTGACGTGGTCTCGAGCATCATCCCCATCGACGGCGCAACCGGCTTGAGCCGCTGCAGGTCTGACCACGACATGACGCCTGGGTTGAGGTGCGGCAGCAGGCCCGTCTCCTCGAGGACCCGGATGGCCATGGCGCGCACGTAGGCCAAGGTGTCGTCATACCCGTGGGCGTCGAGCCACTCGCGTGCCTGGGGCCAGCGATCCTCAGGACGGTCGCCGAGGGTGAACAGCGCCTCCTTGCAGCCCTGTGCGGCACCTGCCCGAGCAATGTCGAGCACCTCGTCAGGCGAGAGGTAGGCCGCGGGGAGACGATGCGGGACGGTCACGAAGGTGCAGTAGTGGCAACGGTCCCGACACAGACGAGTGAGCGGGATGAAGACCTTGCGCGAATAGGTCACGATCCCGGGTCGGCCGGCAGCGACCATCGCGGCATCGCGTACCCGGGTCGAGGACTCGAACAACGCCTCGAGGTCGTCGCCACGGGCGCCGAGCAGGACCATCGCCTCTGCCTCGTCGAGAGCCTTGCCGTCATGGGCACGGGCCAAGGCGCGGCGCATCGCATTGTCGGTCAAGGCATTGTCGGTCAAGGCATTGTCGGTCAGGGCCACAGAGTCAGTCACCCGCGCAGATTACTTGTCGCCGCCAAACCGACGCCGAAACGGGTGTCGTTGAGCGGGCTGGTCGCCCATAAGTGCGGAGGAGAACCCGAACCGATTGACGGGTTGGCTCCCGCGCGGGGAGAGTGCAGTACACCACCAGAGCAAGCAGGAATCCGACCTGTTGTCCAAAGGAACACCCACGTTGTCCACGAGTCACGAGCACACAGGGTCCGCGCCAGACCGAGATCGGCCTGACCTGCGCGCTGACTGCGCGAGCTGCTTCGCGCTGTGCTGCGTCGCGCCGGCCTTCTCGGCCTCGGCGGACTTCGCGATCAACAAACCCGCAGGGCAGGCTTGTCCTCACCTGCAACCGGATTTCCGTTGCGGAACTCACGCCAGCCCCCTGGACAAGGGTTTTCGGGGTTGCACGGTGTACGACTGCTTCGGCGCCGGGCAGCGGGTCTCCCAGGTCACTTTCGGCGGGCAGAGCTGGCGGCAAGCCCCGCACACCGCAGAGTTGATGTTCGAGGTGTTTCCGATCGTGCGGGATCTCCACGAGCTGAGCTGGTATCTGACCGAAGCGCTGACGCTGCAAGCCGCCGGTCAGCTCCACGACGAGCTCAGCCTCGCGCTGCATGAGACCGATCGCTTTGCTCAGGGCAGCCCCCAAACCCTCCTGGAGCTCGACGTGTCTGAGCACCGACGAGAGGTCAATGTCCTGCTGCTACAGACGAGCGAGAACGCGCGATCCGAGATCCAGCACCCGAAGACGGACTACCGGGGGGCGGACCTGATCGGAGCGAAGCTCGAGGGCGCCGACCTCAGAGGCGCCAGCCTGAGAGGGGCATACCTCATCGGTGCCGACCTGCGAGGCGCCGACCTTGGGGGTGCCAACCTGACGCGGAGCATCTTTCTTATCCAGTCGCAGCTGGACTCGGCCAAGGGCAACGACGACACGAGATTGTCTCCGTCGTTCGCCCGTCCAGCGCACTGGGCGTCTTCGGGAACCTAGGCTTTCAGGTCACGCAGGCTGGACACGGTTGCCACCGCCGCGGTCGCGGCCTCGTGGCCTTTGTCTTCGCTGGAGCCTTCCAGACCCGCGCGGTCCAGCGCCTGCTCGTCGTCGTCACATGTGAGTACGCCGAAGCCGACCGGGACGCCGGTCCGAAGGCTGACGTCGATCAGGCCCATGGTGGCTGCCTGGCAGATGTACTCGAAATGCGGTGTGCCCCCCCGGATCACGACGCCGAGGGCAACCAGGGCGTCATACGAGAGCGCCAACCGGGAGCAGGCAACGGGAAGCTCGAACGCACCGGGCACACGAACCAGCGTGACGGAGGAAACCCCGGCATCCGCCAGACCACGCCGTGCGCCCTCGATCAGGCCGTCCATCACCGTCGTGTGCCAGGAAGACGCCACGATCGCGACATTCAGACCGCTGCCGTCGACATGCAGAGTCGGCGCACCCAGCTTCATGCGGATGCCCCTTTGTCATCGTCGTCAAGATTCAGGTCGTGGCCCATGCGATCTCGTTTCGTGCGCAGGTATGCCGCATTGTGTGCACCGGGCACCATCCTGAGCCGCTCGACCGCCACGACCTCGATGCCGTAGTCGCGCATGGCGTTGACCTTCATCGGGTTGTTCGTCAGCAGCCGCACCGCCTCAAGGCCGAGGTCGGCCAGGATCGCCGCACCGGCCGCGTACTCACGGGCATCGATCGGCAGGCCCAGCTCGGTCTGGGCATCGACGGTGTCAAAACCCTTGTCCTGCAACTCATAAGCCTGCAGCTTGCTGAGCAGACCGACGCCCCGGCCCTCGTGGCCGCGTAGATAGACGACAACCCCGCCCTCTGCCCCGACCCGCTCCAGAGAGCGTTCCAGCTGCGGGCCGCAGTCACAACGCTGCGAGCCGAACACGTCGCCGGTGAGGCACTCAGAATGCAGTCGTGCCAAGGGCGCTCGTCCCTTGATGCCCTTGGGGCTGACGAGGGCAAGATGCTCGGTGCCGGTCACCAGGTCGCGGTAGCCAACCACGCGGAATGCCCCATGCGCGGTCGGCAGCCGAGTGTCGGCAATGCGCTCGACCCTGTCGTTGTGCTGACGCCAGGCAATCAGGGCCGCAATCGTGATGACCGGCAAATTGTGTTCAGCGCCCAGCTCGAGAACTGCCGGCAGCCGCATCATGGAGCCGTCGTCGTGCACCAGCTCACCGATCGCACCCACCGGCGGAAGCCCGGCCAAACGGCACAGGTCCACGGCTGCCTCGGTGTGCCCACCGCGAACAAGAACTCCGCCGTGTCGGGCACGTAACGGGACCACGTGACCCGGACGGTTGAAGTCCGAAGCGGCGGAGTCGTCCTGGGCGAGAAGACGAATCGTATGGGCTCGGTCAGCTGCGCTGATACCGGTGGTGACGCCCTTGGCGGCATCCACGGTCACGGTATAGGCCGTGCCGCGAGGGTCCTGGTTGTCCGTCACCATGGGCGGAAGTCCGAGGCGATCCGCCCGGGCCTCGGTCATCGGCACGCAGATGTATCCGGAGCTGTGGCGGATGGTCCAGGCCATCCACTTCGTCGTCGCGGTCGCAGCCGCAAGGATGACGTCACCCTCGTTCTCGCGGTTCTCGTCGTCGGTCACCAGGACCGGGAGACCGGCCTTCAGCGCTTCGAACGCCTCTTCGATCGTGGACAGTCGTGTGCTCATGCGGAGACCTCACTCATTTCACGGTCGGGCGACTCGGTACGCGAGGCCTTGAGCCAGACGAAGAAGCCATAGATGACAAGTCCGCCGTAGACGGCGAACAGCACAGCCGTTGGATAGAAGTGCGAGTGGATCAACAGCGGAACACCGACCAGGTCAACGGCGATCCACGCCAGCCAGAAGTCGTTCCAGCCCCGGGCCATCGCGTAGGTCGCAACCATGGAGCCGATGAAGATCCAGGCGTCGCACCAGTAGTACCAACGGGGGGCTGGCCAGCCGGCGCCGATCTGCGCGAAGACCCACTGCACCACCACCACGCCACCGACCCAGACCGCGACGTACTGCAGTCGTTCTGTGGCGGTCGCCCAGCGCGGTGTGATCGCGGGGGCGCCGGCGCTGCGCTGCTTTCGGATCTGGCTCCAACGCCAGTAGCCGTAGACGCTGGTGATGATGAAGAAGACCTGGCGACCGGCCTGGCCGTAGAGCGTCTCGTGCTGAGGAGTGACGAAAGCCACTCCGAAGAAGACCGTGAACAGCAGCACGTTGCCGACTATCCCGACCGGCCATGCCCAGACCCGACGCCTGAGCCCGCCGATCGCCGACGCGAACCCGAAGGCGTTGCCGACGATCTCACGCCAGAGGATCTGCTGGCCGAAGATGCTCAGCTGCGCGTCGAACCATTGCTGAAGGTTGTTCATGCGGTTGGTCCTGCCCCGGTCGTTGGGTGAGTGTTCGGGTGGCTTTCGGCATGGGTGAGCAGTCGCTCGACGTACTTGGCAATCACGTCGACCTCGAGGTTGACGAGATCGCCAACGCCCTTGTGCCCCAACGTGGTCAGCTCAAGCGTGGTCGGGATGAGGGAGACCGAGAAGGTGTCGTCGGTGACCGCCGAAACAGTCAGTGACACCCCGTCGACCGTGATCGAGCCCTTCTCGACGACGTAGCGGGACACCTCAGGCCGTAGGTCAAACTGCACTACCTCCCAGCGGTCACCGGGCAGTCGGGCCAGGATCCTGGCAGTGCCGTCGACGTGGCCCTGGACGATGTGGCCACCGAACCGGTCACTGGCGGACATCGCCCGTTCGAGATTGACCTTGGCGCCGGGCTCAAGACTGCCCAGGCTGCTGCGGTTCAACGTCTCGGCCATCACGTCGACCGAGAACGTCTCGCCCTCGTTCTTGACCACGGTCAGGCAAACACCGTTGACCGCGATCGATGCGCCGTGCGTGGCGTCGCTGGTCACCAGCGGGCCACGGACGCTGATGACGGCTGACTCTGCACCGTGCTCGATGGCGACGATCTCGCCGAGCTCCTCGACAATTCCGGTGAACATCACAGTCCTTCTCGGCTGGTTATGGCGGTGCTGGACGTGGCCGCGCTGGATGTGGCGGCGCGCGGGGTGATGCTGGCGCGGATCCTGATGTCGGCTCCGATCGTGGTGACCTCGTGCGTCGTCAGTCGCAACGCCTGGCCGATGGTCTGTATGCCGAGGTCCCCCACCGCCGGAGCGCCAGCGCCGAGAAACGCCGGGGCGAGATAGGCGATGACCTCATCCACAAGACCTGCCTCAAGGAACGCGGCGGCGACGGTCGGTCCACCNNCCGGATCATGGGTGGCCAGGTGCAAGGTGGGTGCATCGAGAACCAGGACACGGGCGGACCCAGGGATCGGGCGCAGCCCCATGACAACGCGTAGTGGCTGACGGCCGGTCGGCCGTCCGTCCGACCCGCGCACCGTCAGTGCCGGGTCGTCGGCGATCACGGTCCCGGTGCCGACCAGGATCGCGTCACAGTGGGCGCGCAGCCGGTGTACATCAGCCCGCGCCTCAGGCCCGGTGATCCATCGACTGGTGCCGTCAGCCGCCGCGGAGCGCCCATCAAGGGTGGCCGCGTACTTCCATGTCACCTTGGGTCGACCGTGCACCAAGGAAAAGGTCCAGGCGTCGTTGAGGGCCGTGGACTGCTCGGCCAGCACGCCGACTGTGGTGGCGATGCCCGCGGCCTCCAGCAGCGCCCTGCCGCCACGTGCCGCAGGGTTGGGGTCGGTCTGGGCGAACACGACCCGACGCACCCCGGCCTCGATCAGCGCCTGGCTGCAGGGGCCGGTCAGCCCGGTGTGCGCACACGGTTCGAGGGTGACGACTGCAGTGCCTCCACGGGCTCTCTCACCAGCCTCGCGCAGCGCCACGACCTCCGCGTGAGGTGTCCCCGCACCTTCGTGGAAACCCTCACCGACAACGGCTCCAGCGTGATCAAGGATCACCGCACCGACTCGTGGGTTGGGGTCTGCGAGAGGTCCGCGAGCCGCGAGCTCAAGGGCACGACGCATCAGCGCGACGTCGCGCGCATGCTCTGGTGCGTTGACCTCTCGGTCTGCCATGTCCTGTCCCTCGTGCTCGACTCCTGCTATCCAGGCGAGCTCCGGGGCGCGAACGGTGAGCACAGGTCAAGGCAGAACCCGTGGCACCGACAGTTGGCCCACGCGGGTCCACATTGTCGGTCCACAAAGCCACAATGACCTCAAGAGTCACCACGACTGACCCATCGCCGGCCCCTGGGTGGGGCAGAAACGGGCGTCGCTGTTGCTACCTCTCATCCGGACTTTCACCGTCGGCCCAGGAATTTCACCTGGTTCACCGGCCGCTGGATACGGTCGGGTCGCGGACTTTAACCGCCGGTTCGGAATTACACCGATCACGGAGCACGTAGGTTCAGTATGCCATCGCGGAGGTGCGTGACCTGTACACGGCCTCCGAGACCCATATGAGGGCAATTCGTTCTCGCCGGCGGCATCGGCGGTCCCAGGGCAGTTCACGGACGGTGCGAAGGCCTCATCCGTGCGAGGAATGCCGCGCGGCCAGGTCGCGCAGCTGGTCCACCGCTGCCGCGGCGGACTCCGCACCAAAAACGGCTGAACCGGCAACGAAGACGTCCGCCCCAGCTTCGGCGCAAGCCTCGATCGTCGCGGCTGAGACTCCCCCGTCGACCTGCACCCAGACCTCGCCGCCGAACCTCGCCACGGCCTCACGAACCTCCCGCACCTTGGACATCTGGTCCGCCATGAACGACTGCCCGCCAAATCCGGGCTCGACCGTCATGACCAGGACCATGTCCAGCTCGGGCAACAGGTCGGCATACGGTGCGAACGCCGTCCCGGGCTTGAGCGCCATGCCGGCACGCACGCCCAGCGCCCGCAGGTTTCGGGCCAACGACGCCGGGTCGTGAGCCGCCTCGATGTGGAAGGTCACGCTCGACGCCCCCGCCTCGGCGTACATCGGTGCCCAACGGTCCGGGTCATCCATCATCAGGTGACAGTCCAGCGGGATGGGGCTGACCCGCGCCAGCGCCTCGACGACCGGCAGACCGAGCGTCAGGTTGGGCACGAAGTGGGCGTCCATCACGTCGACATGGGCCCAGTCGGCGTTGGCGACCGTCTTGAGCTCGCTCTCGAGGTTTGCGAAGTCGCAGGCAAGGATGCTGGGTGAGATCTGCACGGTCAAACCTTAGGTGTCGGTGTTAGGTGTGCTTGCGCAACAGGGCGAAGAACATCGCGTCGGTTCCGTGCACATGCGGCCAAAGCTGAACAAAGGGGCCCTCCCCAAGGCGTTCCACCGGCTTGCCGTCGGCGTCGAGGAACAGATCTCGGGCATCTGCGATCTCGACATCCTGACGCTTCTTGACAACGTCAGAGACAACAAACCTGGTCTCGGCCAAGTGCGGGCTGCACGTCGCGTAGCCGATGATCCCACCCGGTTTTGTCGCCTCGATCGCCGAGACGAGCAGCGCCCGTTGGAGGACGCCGAGCTCGGCAAGGTCATCGGTGGTGCGACGCCACCGGGCTTCGGGCCGCCGACGCAGGGCTCCGAGCCCGGTGCACGGCGCGTCGACCAGGACGCGGTCATAGGTCTCCGGCTCGTCCTCGCCGATCTCGCGGCCGTCGCTGGTACCGATCATGACCTCGAGGCCGGAGTCGATGGCCGCATCGAGGGTCTGGCGCACCAGCTCTGTGCGGTGCTCACTGATCTCGTTGGCATACAGGGTGGCGCCCCGCGACGCGCCCAGGGTAGCCAACAATGCCGCTTTGCCACCCGGTCCCGCACAGAGGTCCAGCCACATCTCGTGCTCCGCGCCGGTGTTCACCGCGGCAGCGGCCACAGCAAGCGCGACCAGCTGCGAGCCCTCATCCTGGACCGCGGCGCGGCCGGAGCGGACAGCAGAGATCGAGCCAGGGTCGCCCGAGTCGAGAATGGCCCCGACCCGCGACAAGAGCGACGGCGCTGCACCCGCACGGGTCAGCTCCTCGACCTCGCACAGGCCGGGACGGGCGACCAGCGAGACCTTGGCCGCCGCGTTGTCGCTGACGAGCAGAGCTTCGAGGTCAGCATCGATGGTCTCGGCGGTCGAGGCTCCATGGCCGACCAGCGCCGCCCGGAGCGCACGAACGACCCACTCCGGGTGGCTGTGCCGGGTCGCGAGTGCGGCGATCGGATCGCCGGTGGGGACTACCTGGGCGATCCACGTGTCAAGATCCTTCTCGCTGATCCGACGCATCACCGCGTTGACGAACCCGCCGGCGCTTGCCCCGTTGACCAACCGTGCCAGCCCCACGGTCTCGTCGACGGCTGCGTGGGCAGCGACCCTCATTCCGAGCAGCTGGTGTGCCCCGAGGCGCAGGGTGTCGAGGACGTTCTCGTCGATGGCAGAGACCGGGCGGCCGGCCGCTGCGGCGATGATCGGGTCGTAGAGGCCACGGAGTCGCGTTGCCCCATAGGTGAGCTCGGTGGCAAAGGCGGCATCACGGCCGCGAATACCTTTGTCCCGCAACTCCTTTGGGAGCTCGAGGTTGGCGTAGGCGCCACCAGAGACGGCTCGCAGGACCGTGTATGCCGCCAGGCGGGCAGGGTCGGTCGTGCGCGACCTCTCTGCGGGTCGGGTCACAGAACGTTCGAGGTTGCCGTGCTTGCGCTCGGGACGCTGTCGGCCTGCGGCGTCACGCCGCCGCTCGCCGGAACCGTCGACATGCCGCTCGGGCCTGTCTGGAGCGCCGGGGCTACTGGGGCTGTCGGGGGGTTGATCAGACATCGGCGAACTTCTCTCCTGGCTCTATGCGGACGCCACGTGCCCAGTCTGCAGCGGCCATCGGCTTCTTTCCCTGCGGCTGAACCATCCCCAGCTGCACCAGGCCCGAGGCTGTGCCGACCAGGACTGTGCGCTTGGTCGCCACGACCGCTCCGGGCGCCACGACCTCACCTTGGGCCGGCACCTCGGCGCCAGAGGGATCGTGAGCTTCTGACAACGCGAGAGCCGGCGTCACGGGGTTGATCTTGAGCCGCTCGCCCCTGAAAGTGGTCCACGCGCCGGGTGCGGGAGTGCAGCCACGTATGTGACGATCAACCGCCAACGCCGGTGTGTTCCAACAGATCCGGGCATCCTCCACGCTGATCTTCGGCGCTTGCGAGACACCATCGTCCGGCTGCGGCACTGCCTGGAGGTCGCCGGCCTCGAGAGCGTCAAGCGTGGCAACCAGCAGGCCCGCGCCGCCGTGGGCGAGGCGGGCAAGCAGGTCGCCGGCCGTATCGGTCGACGTGATGGCCTCGGTCATCATCCCGAATGTCGGGCCGGTGTCGAGTCCCTGATCAAGCAGGAACGTCGTGGCACCAGTGACCTCGTCGCCGGCCATGATCGCCCGCTGAACGGGCGCCGCCCCACGCCAGGCAGGCAACAGGGAGAAATGTAGGTTGATCCATCCAAGCGTGGGAATCGTCAACGCAGACAGGGGAATCAGACCGCCGTAGGCCACGATCGGACAGGCATCGGGCGCAAGCTCGCGTAGCCGATCCTGGAACTGCTGATCACCCGGACGACTCGGCGTGAGGATCTCGAGTCCCAGCTCCATCGCCCGTGCCTTGACCGGCGAGGCCACGAGGGACCTCCCCCGCCCGGCCGGTGCGTCAGGTCGGGTCAGCACCGCCACCACTTCATGAGATGAGCCACACACCGCTTCAAGACTGGGCACAGCCACGTCCGGGGTGCCGGCAAAGACGAGCCGCACGGGTCAGCGGCCCGTGCCGAAGGTCGGGTGAGGGCTGACCTTGACCAACGGCGTCTCCTGGCCCGCCCACTCGGCGTCACGGATCGCCTTCATGGCCATCTTGCGCTGAGCCTTGTCCATGCGGTCGATGAACAGGATGCCGTCAAGGTGGTCAGTCTCGTGCTGGATGCAGCGTGCCATCAGCTCCGACCCCTCCAACGTGACCGGCTCGCCGTACTGGTTGAAGCCTTTGGCCACCATGCGCAGCGCACGAGGGGTGTCGAAGAAGATGCCGGGGAACGACAGGCAGCCCTCCTCACCGTCCTGCATCTCGGCGGACAGGTCGAGGCTCGGGTTGATCAGATGGCCCATCTCGTCGTCGACGTGGAACGTGAAGACCCTCAGGCCCACGCCGAGCTGGGGGGCCGCGAGACCGGCGCCCGGTGCAGCCACCATGGTGTCGGTCAGGTCCTGGACCAGCTGGCGAAGCTCCTTGTCGAAGTCCACGACCTCGATGGCGGGGGTGCGCAGCACCGGGTCACCGAAGATCCGAATGTCCTTGATCGACACGAGTGGGTTCCTTGCCGTCGGGTGTGCTGGGCGCACCCAGTCTATGCGGGCGCCAGAGGCAGGCCGCGCCGTGCCAGATCCTGCCGAAGGTGGCCCGTGTCGGTGAACAGGATGGCGTCGAGCCCCGCCGCAGCCGCAGCCTCGACGTTGCGTGGGCTGTCGTCGATGAAGACGCAGCCGTCCAGACTGTGGCCGATCCGCTTCTGGAGGATGGCGAAGATCTCGGGGTCGGGTTTGGCGACGCCCTCCTGGCCCGACACGATGATGTCCTCGAACAGGCTCAGGAAGTCGAAGCGTTCACGAGCAACGGGAAACAGCTCCTCGGACCAGTTGGTCAGCGCAAAGAGCGGTATCCCGGCCGCGTGAAGCTCGCGCACGATCTGGACCGTGTTCTCCATGGCGCCGATCAGTGATTCGTTGTAGTTCGCGCGATAGGCGCGGATGGCCAGCTCCCAGTGCGGGTGCGACCTCAGCGCCGCCACCTCGCCCTCGTCCCACGAGCGCCCAGCGTCCTGCTCGTGGTTCCACGCCATGAAGTCGAACTCGTCGTCAGCCAGAAAGCGTGTTGCCTGCTGCGCACCAACCGCCCTGGCGATGGCCGGATGCGGATCCCACGCGATCAGGACATTGCCAAGATCGAAGACCACGGCCTCGACAACCTGCTTGACCGGGGCCCCGGCTGGGGCCGGTGCGCCCTCCGGGGACGGTCGGGCGTCGGTCGCAGCAGTCATGGCTGCATTTTATCGTCTGCGGCCGGGCCGCCGTTCAACGCGTCGCGTTCAGCTGAACCCGTCGGTCGGGTCCACTCGGATGCTGACCGCGACCCTGTCCTTGCGGGCACTGCGCAAAGCCTTCACGTGTGTCAACGCGGCCGCCAACGCAGGACCGTCGGCCAGCGAGGTCCGAAGCAGCAGCTGGATCCGAGGCTCGTCCTCGGTAGCGTCCTTTGCCTGGGTCGGTCCCGCTGATGCAGGTGATCCGCCTGACGAGGACGGCGGCGCCCAGGGCAGCGGTCCGAGGCGCTCGACCTCAGGACCAAGCCCCGCGAGCTCGACAGTCTGCTGGACGGCAACGCGCGGCCCGACCAGCTGGGCCATTCGGACGGTCGGCGGCAACGACAGCTCGGCCCTCTCGGCCAGCTCGCGCGCTGCGAACCAGGCAGGATCCCATCGCACCAGCGCCTCCACGACCGGCAGCGTCGTGTGCATCGGTGCCCCGCAGAGCACCACGACCCCCCCGTCCACCGCGCTCTTCGTCAGTGCGCCTGCAGCCATCCACCGGCGCAGCGCCTCCTCAGAGGCGTCGAGGGTCGGCCGATCCAGGGAAGCCCAGGCATCAAGCAAGAGCGTTGCGGAGTAGCCGTGCTCGGCAACAGGCTCAGCGCCGGGCGTGGCAATCACCAGACTCGGTTGCGCCACGACCGAAGACAGCACGTCACCCGCACCGGATGTGTGGACCGGCACTCCCGGGAACGCGCGACCGAGCTCCTCAGCGGTCCGCCGAGCACCCACCACGTTTGATCGCACCGTCTGGCCACCACAGCTGACGCACTCGAAGGCTGCGGCGACAACCCCACACCAGCGACAGGTCGGCCTCGCGTCCCCTGCCGTCAGCGACAACGGACCGTGGCAGCGTGCACAGCGAGCTGGCTCGCGGCAGGTCTGACAGGACAGCGACGGGACATAGCCCCGACGCGGTACCTGGATCAGCACCGGCCCGTGCTCGAGGGCACTCTTGGCGGCCCGCCACGCGGCCGACGGCAGGTGCCCATGGGCGGACGCGCCATCACGCTCGACATCCGTGCCTTCACCCGCGACGACCACACGTGGCGCGGCCGGGCGAAGGGTGGCCGGGTCGGCGGAGACCGACCGCAGCTCCCCTGACTCGACCCACTGTTGGACCGACGTCGTCCGAGTGAAACCACCGCTGAGCAAGGCTGCGCCCTCGAGGCTGGCTCGGGCGCGCATAACCTCGCGGATGTGGGGATAGGGGGCATGTTGTTCGACGAGCACGTCGTCGCCGTCGTCCCACCACGCCACCAGCCCCAGGTCATGGACGGGCGCAAACATCGCGGCACGCGTTCCCACGACGCACCGGACATGGCCTCGAAGCACCTTCAACCAGGCCGTGTAGCGCGCCTGCGGACCCTGCCCAGCAGTGAGGCGGACATGTTGCCCAGCCCCCAGCAGCGACAGCAGCGCGGCGTCGACGCGGTCAACATCGCGGTGGTCCGGAACCACGATGAGGGCCCCGCGGCCAGCGGCCAGAGACGTCGCGGCCGCCACCGCCATCGCGATCGGCCAGTCGGCGTCCCCCTGCTGACCGGGCAGGGCAAGCCACGACGCGGCGGGGGCGTCACCTGACGATATGTGTCGCAGGAAGGAGACCCCTGCCGGATAGCGCAGCCACGGTCCTGGCTCCGGCGCACTCACCGCTCCGGCCGCAGCAGCATCAGCTGCCGCCGTCGGTGCCTCCATGGGCAGGTTCTTCTCGGCCGTGGCGTGCCGGGGCGGGACAGCGAGCCGGATCACGTCGCCCAGCGTCCCGGCATAGCGGCTGGCGATCTCGCGCGAGAGAGCGAGCACCGCTGGGGTGAGCACAGCCTCGGGACTGACCACCTTGCGAAGCGGCGCAAGCTTGCCCTCGTGGTCGGCCGTCGCGGCGCGGGCGAGGACGAAGCCGTCGACGTCCTGCCCGGCGAACCGCACCTTCACCCGAGCTCCGGGCACCGCGAGGTCAGCCATGGACGTGGGCACGAGGTACTCGAAGGGACGGTCGAGGTGCGGCAGCGAGACATCCACCAGGACGAGTGCCACCGGGTCGACCTCGGCAGCCTCCTGCACCGCCGGCAGCACCCGTGAGCGCCCACGCGGCGAGGCGACGGCACGGACGAGCGAGAGCTGTTCGCCCACCCGGTCGGTCACCTCGTTCTGCATAGCGAAGGTCTACCGCACGACACCGACGGGAGTGTGCCGGGGCCGTTGCCCTTTGCTCAGCTCAGACCGGTTTTCTTGGGTGAACTGGCGTTCTGGAGCGGTCTGAAATGAGCAAAGGTGGGGGTGAAGGCTAGCCGGAAACTGCGGCCCGGAGCTGCTCGACGCGGTCGAGGCGCTCCCAGGTGAAGGCGTTCTCGACGCCCGCAGCACTCAGCCGACCGAAGTGGCCGTAGGCGGCGGTCGCCGTGTAGATCGGGCGCAGCAGATCGAGATCTTCGATGATCGCGGCCGGGCGCAGGTCGAACACCTTGTTGATCGCGTTCTGGATCTTGTCCCGGGCAACGGTCTCAGTGCCGAAGGTCTCGACGTACAAGCCAACCGGCTTGGCCTTGCCGATCGCATAGGCCACCTGCACCTCGCAGCGGCCGGCCAGACCAGCAGCCACGACGTTCTTGGCCACCCAGCGCATCGCGTAGGCCCCCGAGCGGTCCACCTTGCTGGGGTCCTTGCCGGAGAAGGCGCCGCCACCGTGTCGGGCCATGCCGCCATACGTGTCGACGATGATCTTGCGCCCGGTCAGGCCGGCGTCACCCATCGGGCCACCGATCTCGAATCGGCCGGTCGGGTTGATCAGCATCCGGTAGTCGGAGATGTCCAGCTGCGTGCCGGCAGCGACCAGCTCGTCCAGGACGGGCTTGATGACCTGGTTCTCGATGTCGGGCTCGAGCAGACCAGAGAGCGAGATGTCAGCCGCGTGCTGGGTCGACAGAACGACGGTGTCGAGCTTGACCGCCTTGTCCCCGTCGTAGGAGATGGTGACCTGGGTCTTGCCATCGGGACGCAGATAGGGGACCTCGCCGGACTTGCGTACCGCGGTCAGACGCTCAGCGAGCCGATGGGCGAGATGGATCGGCAACGGCATCAGGTCGAGGGTGTCCTCGCAGGCGTAGCCGAACATCAGGCCCTGGTCGCCGGCGCCCTGCTTGTCCATCGGGTCGACGCCACCGGTACGGCTCTCGTAGGCCGTGTCGACGCCCTGAGCGATGTCCGGCGACTGCTGGCCGATCGAGATCGAGACGCCGCACGACTCGCCGTCGAAGCCCTTGGTGGACGAGTCGTAGCCGATCGCCAGAACCGTGTCACGCACGATCCGCGGGATGTCGACGTAGCCGGTCGTGGTCACCTCACCGGCGACGTGGACCAGACCAGTGGTGACCATGGTCTCCACCGCCACCCGACAGGTCCGGTCCTCGGTGATCATCGCATCGAGGATGGCATCGCTGATCTGGTCGCAGATCTTGTCGGGGTGACCTTCGGTAACGGACTCGGACGTGAAGAGGCGTTCGGACACTTCGGTGCTCCTTGATTGCAGCAGCTGCTGACTGATGACTTCGCGAAAGGCTATCCCGAGGACAGGACATCCTGTATGACGTCCCACACGGTGGCGGCCACGACGTCCTTGGGCGCCGGGCCTGCGTGTGTCACGGTGTCGACGCCTCTGCGCAGGATGTAGACGGTGTTGGTGTCCTCCCCGAAGGTCTTGTCGACGCCCACCTCGTTGGCCACGAGCACGTCGCATCCCTTGCGCTCGAACTTGTCTCGTGCGAGGTCAAGGACGCTGTGTTCCGGATCGCCGGTCTCGGCCGCAAAACCCACGATCACCGGCACTGTCGAGGAGCCCCTGGACTGCACCAACCCGGCCAGAACATCGGGGTTGCGCACCAGCTCGATCGTGGGTGCCGACGGCCGGCTCTCAGGCACGGTTTCGTCGTAGGTCTTCTTGATCTTGACCTCGTTGTAGTGCGCCGGCCGATAGTCCGCCACGGCCGCCGCCATCACCACGACGTCGCTGTCCTGGGCCGCCTTGGCCACGGCCTCGCCCAGCTCGACGGCGGTCTGAACCGGCACCAGGGTCACGCCGTCAGGGACCGGTAATGCCACGTTGGCCGAGATCAGGGTCACGTCAGCGCCACGGGAGAGCGCCACCTCGGCCAGCGCGTAGCCCTGTTTGCCCGACGATCGATTGCCCAGGAACCGGACCGGGTCCAGCGGCTCTCGCGTGCCACCGGCGCTGATGACGACTCTCAGCCCGGCCAGCCCGCCGGCCGCCGCGACGGTGCCGTCGCTCCGGGACAGGAGCTCGCGGCATACGTCGAAGATGTCCTGAGGCTCCGGAAGCCTGCCCAAACCGGTGTCAGCCCCGGTCAGGCGCCCTGAGACGGGGTCGATCACGTGCACGCCCCGGGACCGCAGGGTCGCAACATTCGCCACCGTGGCAGGGTGCTCCCACATCTCGGTGTGCATCGCGGGGACGAGCACCACCGGACAGCGGGCAGTCAGGAGGGTGTTGGTCAGCAGGTCATCGGCGAGCCCGTGTGCTGCTTTGGCCATCAGATCTGCGGTGGAGGGTGCCACGACGACGAGATCAGCATGCTGGCCGAGGTGCACGTGCGGCACCTGGTGAACGTCGGTCCACACATCGGTGGCGACGGGTTTGCCGGACAGCGCCGCCCAGGTGGCAGCTCCGACGAAATTCAGCGCAGCGGCCGTGGGCACGACCGTCACGTCATGCCCACTCTCGGTGAACAGCCGCAGCAGCGAGCANNCCGGCTCAGCCGTCGGTGGGCGTGGAGGTCAACAGACCCTCGTTGATCTCCCGCAGTGCGATCGACATCGGCTTCTCGTGGACCCTGGTCTCGACCAGCGGGCCGACATACTCGAGCAGGCCCTCGGAGAGCTGGGAGTAGTACGCGTTGATCTGGCGCGCACGCTTGGCCGAGTAGATGACCAGCGCGTACTTGGAGTCCGCCACGTTGAGCAGATCGTCGATCGGCGGGTTGGTGATGCCCTCGGGGGCAGCCTGCGTACCAGACACGGTCAATCTCGATTCGTTGGTGAAGATATGAATACAGCGACTATCGACGCATGACGAAGATCATGCGTTCATCAATGATACGAGTTCTTCGCTCGCGTGTTGAACATTATCGTTCACGATGGTGACATCGAACTCACGCTGAGCCGCCAGCTCCAGCCGTGCAGTCGTCAGGCGGACCTCTCGTTCTTCCTCGGACTCGGTGCCTCGGCCGACCAACCGACGGACGAGCTCATCCCAGCTCGGGGGGGCAAGGAACACGAACAACGCCTCTGGCATCTGCGCCCGCACCTGGCGGGCACCCTGCAGGTCAATCTCCAGCAACGCCTTTCGCCCCGCCGCAAGCGCTTCAAGCACGGGCTGACGCGGTGTGCCATATCTGGCCCTCCCGTGGACGACCGCCCACTCCAGGAACTCCCCCGCGTCACGCACGCGGTCGAACTGATGGTCGTCGACGAAGTGGTAGTGCCTGCCGTCGATCTCGCCGGGGCGTGGCTTCCGGGTGGTCATCGAGACCGACAGCCAGACCTCTGGGAAGTTCGCCCGGACGTACGCCGACACGGTCCCTTTCCCCACCGCAGTGGGGCCGGCCAGGACCACCAACCGGAGCTTGAGCGCGGTCGGACTATCGGAGGATGTCAACGGCGCCGGTCAGGACTGTTCGAAACGCTCGATCAGGGCGGCAATCTGGTTGTTGCCCAGGCCACGCACCCGGCGCGTCTCGGAGATGCCGACCTCCAGCATGATCTGGCGGGCACGAACGCGCCCCACACCCGGCATCGACTCCAGCAACGCATGGACCTTCATCTTGCCGACAATGTCATTCACCTTGCCGTCGGCGATGACCTCGGACAGCAGCCCCTGCGCGTACTTGAGACGGTTCTTGACGGCTGCCCGTTCGCGACGAGCGACGGCTGCCTTGGCCAGAGCGTCGGCGCGCTGCTCAGGGGTGAG
The DNA here is from genome assembly GCA_003132125.1 of Micrococcales bacterium. Classification (GTDB taxonomy): domain Bacteria; phylum Actinomycetota; class Actinomycetes; order Actinomycetales; family Dermatophilaceae; genus UBA4719. The sequence goes on from PKWT01000076.1 coordinate 19,716, forward strand.
CTGGGGAAGAGCCACAGTCAGTCTCCTCATGGGGACGAATCGAATGAGTACATCGCGATGCCCTGGCCGGTCTGGCCGCCGATAACGCGTGTGGCCCGAACCTAGCGAGTCGGGGCGCGCCCTGGCAACGAGGGGTGTCAACCGGGGTTCAGAACGGCCTTCAGCTGGAGCGCGGTTCGCCTGGCAGTCGCCCTCAACGCCGCGACGTCCGCTCCGGCGGAGAGGATCTCGCGGCTGCTGCTGGCGAGGACGTTGGGAAGGGCTGCACCGAACACACCGCGAAGGTCCTCGGGTGTGCCCCCTTGGGCGCCCACCCCGGGTGCCAGCAGGGGGGCGTTGGCGGCGGCGAGCTCGAGCCCAAGGTCGTGGACGGCCGTGCCGACGGTGGCGCCAACCACCATGCCGACACTGCCGAGGACTCCTGTGCTTGCGTCGTCCGCGTTCTGCAAGGTCACGCCGTCCACGACGCGACCGGCCACACTGCGGCCATCCATCACGGCGTGCTGCACCTGGGCACCCTCGGGGTTCGAGGTGAGAGCGAGGACGAACAGACCCCGCCCGTTGTCGTGGGCCAGATCCAGTGCCGGACGCAACGACTCGAAGCCGAGGAAGGGGCTGACGGTGATGGCGTCCACCCACAGCGGACTGTCCTGCGAGAGGTAGGCCTGCGCATAGGCGGTCATGGTCGAACCGATGTCTCCGCGCTTGACGTCGAGCAGGGACAGGCTGCCCGTCTCCCGCAGGGCCGCGAGCGTGCGTTCGAGCACGGCCACCCCCGCAGAACCGAAACGCTCGAAGAACGCGGACTGGGGTTTGACGATGGCCACGGTCCCCGCGAACGCCTCGACGCAGGTCATCGCAAACGTCTCCAGGCCCTGGACGGTCTCATTCAGACCCCAGAGTGCGAGCAGCCCTGGATGGGGGTCGATGCCGGCACAGAGCGGACCGTGCTCGTCCATCGCGATGCGGAGCCTTGCGCCGAAGGAATCGGTCATCGTCTCGGGTCCAACCTCGTGTGAGCAATCCCTACTGCATCGCTGAATCGTGCGAAGCCCTTGTCCTGTAGGGCTGCGGCCAGCTCAGCGTTGACCCGGATGGGTGCGCTTGGGTCGTTGAACGTCGCGGTTCCGACCTGGATCGCACTGGCTCCGGCCGCGACCAGCTGCAACGCGTCGTCGCCGGTGCGCACTCCCCCGACACCGATGATCGGGACAGTGGGGATACGGCCTTCAAGCATCGCGGCGCGCACCTGCCAGATGGCACGAACGGCCACCGGACGTATGGCGGGCCCGGACAGTCCTCCGGTCACGCCAGCCACCTGGGGACGCAGAAGATCCGTATCGATGACCATTCCGAGCAGAGTGTTGATCATCGTCAACCCGTCGGCTCCGGCGTTGACGCAGGCACGGGCGATCTCGACGATGTCGGTCACGTCGGGGCTGAGCTTGGCGAAGATGGGGATGTCTCGCGGGAGCTTCTCGCGTACCAGGGCGATGACCTTGGCAGCTGACAGCGGGTCGCAGGCGAACACCAGCCCCCGGTTCGCAACGTTCGGGCAGGAGATGTTGACCTCGATGCCGACGACTGCGTCGAAAGCCGGGGACGCACGCAGGACGGCGGCCACGTCGGCATACTCGCCTGCCGTGTTTCCCGCGATGGACGCGAGCACACGAGCCCCCACCGACTTGAGCCACACCAGATCGTTCTGGGCGAAGTCGTTGACACCCGGACCTTGTAGTCCGATCGAGTTGAGCATCCCGCTCGGCGTCTCGGCCATGCGTGGAGTACCACGNNGACGCGGTCATCAGCGGGTTGGGCAGTCGCATCCCCGCCAGATCGACGCTCATGTCAATGGTGTCGCCCACGCTGGTCGCGTCGCTCGAGCCCACGTTCGCTCTCCCGCTGGTCATCAGTGCCCCCTCATGGCGGCTGCGCCATAGGCATCATCGGGGACCCGACCCCAGCCGGACTCGAAGGCATCCCACCGCACCCTGTCACCGCGGAAGACGGGCCCATCGACGCAGGAGCGCACCATCCGGGTCTGCCCATCGGCACCGACGACCGGCATCACGCACGTCATACAGACCCCGATGCCGCAGGCCATCGACTCCTCGACCGCGACCTGGGCGACGGCGCCCTCGGCTGCGGCGACCTCGGTGATGGATCGGAGCATCGCCATCGGCCCACAGCCATAGACAACCTCGGCGTGGCTTCGCCGGATGACCTCGGGCAGGACGTCGGACACCCAGCCCTTCACGCCCATCGATCCGTCGTCGGTGGTCACGGTGACCCCGTCTGCGGCACGTCGCGCCTCGATGACGCCGAACAACCGGTCCTCGGTTGCAGCGCCCAGGATCATCTCGACGTGGCAGCCACGCTCCCGCAGCGCGGCGGCCAGCCAGAACAGCGGCGCGCTGCCATAGCCGCCGCCTACGAGGACACAGGCCACAGGCTCCTTCGGGAGCGGGAACGGACGTCCGAGCGGGCCGATGATGTTGACCTCATGGTGCGCGCCAAGACCTGCGAGCCACCGGGTGCCCGGGCCGCGGGCGGCCACGACAACGTCGACCGTGCCGCCGTAGGTTCCACTCGGGCTCACCTTGTGGATGGAGAAACAGCGGCGCAGCAGGTTGGCCGAGGTGTCGCCGCCAACCGCAAGCGCAACGAACTGCCCGGGTTTGGCCAGCTCGGCCACGCCCGGCGCCACGAAGGTCAGGTGGTGGTAGGCGCCGACCCTGCGGGTGGCGATCAGCTCACCCGCGACCTGGGGTGTGCGTTCCTGGGACGTTTCGCTCACACCTGGTCTTCCTTCGGGGCGTAGAAGTCGAGGTCGCGGACGTGGTCCTGCAGCGACTTCACCCGGACGGTCTCGGTCATCTGTGACTCGATGCCCTGAACTGCCGCGCCGAGCTGCTGGACCGTAGTGATGATCGGTCGATCCATGCTCGTCGTTGCCGCCCGGATCGCGTAACCGTCGGCTCGAGCGTCGCTGCCCGACGGCGTGTTGATGACCATCCCCACCTCGCCCGCCACAATGCGCTCAACGATGGTCGGTTCACCGTGGGGGCCGGGGCCCTCGCTGTGCTTGCGCACGGCCGAGGCGTGAATTCCGTTGCGTCGCAACACATCTGCGGTGCCCTTGGTGGCGATGAGGTCGAAGCCCAGATCGGCAAGACGCTTCATGGGAAAGATCATGGCACGCTTGTCCCGATTGGCCACCGAGACAAAGATCGTGCCCTTGCGGGGCAGACCGGGGCCGAACCCGAGCTGGCTCTTGGCGAACGCCGCCCCGAAGTCCGAGTCGATGCCCATGACCTCGCCGGTCGAGCGCATCTCTGGGCCGAGCAGGCTGTCGACAACTTGACCCTCATGGGTGCGGAACCGTTTGAAGGGCAACACCGCCTCCTTGACCGAGACATGGGCGTGGGCCGGCATCGAACCGCCGTCTCCATGCGGTGGCAGGATCCCCTCGGCGCGCAGCTGGGCAATCGTGGCGCCGAGCATCACCCGGGCGGCCGCCTTGGCCAGGGGCACACCGGTCGCCTTGGCCACGAACGGGATGGTGCGACTTGCGCGAGGGTTGGCCTCCAGGACATAGAGCACGTCCTGGGCCAGGGCAAACTGCACGTTCATCAGGCCCCTGACGCCAATTCCCTTGGCAAGCTTGAGCGTTGACTCGCGTACTCTCTTGAGCTCCTCGTGGCCCAGTGTCACCGGCGGGAGCACGCAGGCCGAGTCGCCGGAGTGGATACCGGCCTCCTCGATGTGTTCCATGATGCCGCCCACGTACATCTCGTGGCCGTCGTAGATCACGTCCACGTCGATCTCGATGGCCTCGTCGAGGAACCGGTCGACCAGCACCGGGTGCTCGGGCGCCGCCTCGGTGGCGCGTGTGACGTAGCCGATCAGCGTCGCGTCGTCGTACACGATCTCCATGCCGCGGCCACCCAGGACGTACGAGGGACGGACAAGGACCGGGTAGCCGATCTCGTGGGCGACCTCCACGGCCTCCTCACCGCTGTATGCCGTGCCGTGTCGTGGTGCCGTCAGCTTTGCCTCAGCCAGGACCCGGGAAAAGGCGCCCCTGTCCTCAGCGAGATGGATCGCCTCAGGGGTGGTGCCCACAATTGGCACACCCTCAGCCTTCAGCGCCTTGGCCAGGCCGAGCGGGGTCTGCCCGCCGAGCTGGACGATAACGCCCGCGACGGGCCCAGCCTGCCGCTCGGCGTAGACCACCTCAAGGACGTCCTCGAGGGTCAGAGGCTCGAAGTAGAGCCGGCTCGAGGTGTCGTAGTCGGTGGACACGGTCTCGGGGTTGCAGTTGACCATGACAGTGTCAAAACCGTGGTCCCGCAGTGCGAAGCTCGCGTGGACGCAGGAGTAGTCGAACTCGATGCCCTGCCCGATCCGGTTCGGTCCGGAGCCCAGGATGATCACCGCAGGCCGTGCACGCTTGGCGACCTCCGTCTCCTCGTCATAGGTCGAGTAGTGATACGGCGTCTCGGCAGCAAACTCGGCCGCACACGTGTCGACCGTCTTGTAGACCGGGCGCACGCCGAGCGCGTGTCGGACCCCGCGGACGACCGCCTCCGGCATACCCGAGAGCTCGGAGATCTGGGTATCGGAGAAACCGTGGCGCTTGGCCAGCAACAGCACCTCGGGAGTGAGCTGCGGGCTGGCGGCCACGTGTTGTGCCACCTGGTTGATGAGCACGATTTGGTCAAGGAACCACGGGTCGATGCCGGTGACTTCGTGGACGGTCTCGGCTGACAGCCCGCCACGAAGAGCCTGCTGCACCAACACGATTCGGCCATCAGTGGGAGTTCTTGCATGTTCGAGCAGAGCGTGCGCCTGCTCCTTGGACGGGCACTCACCCTTGCGCCAGTGGAAGCTCGAGCCGGCGCGGTCCAGCGATCGGAGCGCCTTCTGGAGGGCTTCGGTGAAGTTGCGGCCGATTGCCATGGCCTCGCCGACGCTCTTCATCGTGGTCGTCAGGGTCGGGTCGGCGGCGGGGAACTTCTCGAAGGCGAACCGCGGCACCTTGACCACGACGTAGTCCAGGGTCGGCTCGAAGCTGGCCGGGGTGACTTTGGTGATGTCGTTGGGGATCTCATCCAGGGTGTAGCCGATGGCCAGCTTGGCGGCGATCTTGGCGATCGGGAACCCGGTGGCCTTCGAGGCCAGTGCTGAGGACCGGGAGACCCGCGGGTTCATCTCGATCACGATGATGCGACCGTCGCGCGGGTTGACCGCGAACTGGATGTTGCAGCCGCCCGTGTCGACCCCCACCTCGCGGATGATGGCCATGGCGAGGTCGCGCAGCCGTTGGTACTCACGATCGGTCAGGGTCATCGCCGGTGCCACCGTGATGGAGTCGCCGGTGTGAACACCCATCGGGTCGAGGTTCTCGATGGAGCAGATGACCACCACGTTGTCGGCGCGGTCTCGCATCACCTCGAGCTCGTACTCCTTCCACCCTGCGATGGACTCCTCCAGGAGCACCTCACTGGTGGGCGAGTCATGCAGGCCCGCGCCCGCCATGCGGCGCAGGTCCGCTTCGTCGTGGGCGAATCCCGAGCCCAGTCCGCCCATGGTGAACGACGGTCGCACCACGAGTGGATAGCCGAGCTCAGTTGCGGCGGCTACGCATTCGTCCAAAGTATGCGCAATGTGGCTGCGCGCGGTCTCGCCCCCACATCGTTCGACCACACCCTTGAACAGGTGCCGGTCCTCGCCCAGCTGGATGGCCTCGAAGCTGGCGCCGATCAGCGGGCAGCCGTACTTCTCGAGGATGCCTCGCTCGTGCAGGAGGATGGCCGCATTGAGCGCGGTCTGGCCGCCGAGGGTTGCCAGAACGGCGTCGGGGTGTTCCTTCGCGATGATCGTCTCGATGACCTCCGGCGTGATCGGCTCGACATAGGTGGCATCGGCGAACTCGGGGTCGGTCATGATCGTGGCCGGGTTGGAGTTGACCAGGATGACTCTCAGGCCTTCTTCACGAAGAACCCGGCAGGCCTGGGTTCCGGAGTAGTCGAACTCGCAGGCTTGGCCGATGACGATCGGGCCGGACCCGATCACCAGGACGCTGTGGATGTCGGTGCGGCGGGGCATCAGGCGGGGCCTTCGGACGTTGGGGGAAGGTTGGCAGCTGGAGATCTGCTCTCGGACATGAGCTCGATGAAGCGGTCGAAGAGGTAGACCGAGTCGTGCGGACCGGCGGCAGCCTCAGGGTGGTACTGAACCGAGAAGGCAGGAATATCAAGGCATTCCAACCCCTCCACCACGTTGTCGTTGAGGCCGATATGCGAGACACGCACCTGCCCGTAAGCCGTGTGGACATCGCCCTCCAACGGTGCGTCCACGGCGAAGCCGTGGTTGTGTGCGGTGACCTCGACCGTGCCTGTGCGCCGGTCCAGAACCGGCTGGTTGATGCCGCGATGGCCGTACTTGAGCTTGTAGGTGCCGAATCCGAGCGCACGACCGAGGATCTGGTTGCCGAAGCAGATGCCGAAGAAGGGCACGCCCGCGTCAAGAACCTCGCGCAACAAGGCGACCTCGCGGTCCGCCACAGCCGGGTCACCGGGGCCGTTCGAGAAGAAGACACCGTCGGCTCCAGTGGCCTTGATGTCGGCGAACGTGGACGTGGCCGGCAGCACATGGACCTCGATGCCTCGTGCGGCCAGGTGCTCCGGGGTCCGGGCCTTGATGCCGAGGTCGAGGGCAGCGACGGTGAAGCGCCGCTGCCCGACCGCCGGAACGACGTACGTCTCTGACGTGGTGACCTCAGCGGCGAGCGCCGCGCCACTCATCAGCGGAGCGGACAGCACCCGTTCCAGCAGCGCATCCGGGGACTCGAGCACGAGCGGGCCAGAGAACACACCAACGCGCATCGCACCGCGCTCGCGGAGATGCCTGGTCAACGCACGGGTGTCGATCCCACTGATGCCCACGACGCCCTGCTCCACAAGCACGTCCTCCAGGGGCCGCCGGGAGCGCCAGCTGGACGGCCGTACAGCAGGGTCACGAACGACAAAGCCGGCGACCCACATGCGTCGCGACTCGTCGTCCTCGTCGTTGACGCCGGTATTGCCGATGTGCGGTGCTGTCATGACGACGACCTGGCGGTGGTAGCTAGGGTCGGTCAGCGTCTCCTGGTAGCCCGTCATGCCAGTCGAGAACACCGCCTCACCGACGGTTCCACCAACTGCGCCGTAGGCGTCACCACGGAACGTGCGACCGTCCTCCAGGACGAGGATCGCGGGTTGGCGGTCGAGAAACGTCGTGGTATCCGTCACACCAGCGCTCCCTTCAGAACCGTCGGGACGCCGCGCAGGAGCGTGGCCTGAACTGAGCCGGTAAGCCGGCGACCGTGCCAGGGGTTGTTGCGGGACAAGGACACTGAGGCTTCCCGGTCCACTGTCACCACGGCCGAAGGGTCGACCAGAGTGAGGTTGCCCGGCTCCCCCACCGCGATCGGCCGGCCATGACCGGCGAGGCCGGCGATGCGGGCCGGCTGCACAGACATCACCCGTGCGACCCCCGCCCAGTCGAGTCGACCCGAGCCAACCATGACATCGCTGATGACCGAGAGCGCGGTCTCCAGGCCCAGCATGCCGAAGGCGGCGTTGTCGAATGTGTGCTCCTTGTCGTGACGGGCATGCGGCGCGTGGTCGGTCGCGACGGCGTCGATCGTGCCGTCCGCCAGGGCGTCCCGGAGAGCTTCGACGTCCTCGATCGGCCGCAGCGGCGGGTTGACCTTGAACGTCGGGTCATAGCCGGCGAGCAGGTCCGTGGTCAGCATCAGATGGTGCGGCGTGGCCTCGGCGGTGACCGAGATGCCCTGTGCCTTGGCCCATCGGATGACCTCGACCGAACCGGCCGTGGATACGTGGGCGATGTGCACCCGTGATCCGGTATGGCGTGCCAGCATCACGTCGCGAGCAACGATGACCTCTTCGGCGACACTGGGCCACCCGGGCAGGCCGAGGCGACCGGACAGCTCACCCTCGTGGCAGCAGGCCTTGTTGTCGGCCAGCTTGGGGTCCTGCGCGTGCTCGGACACCACGCCACCGAAGGCCCTGATGTATTCCAGGGCGCGGCGCATCACCCTGGCGTCCGCAACACACCTGCCATCATCGGAGAAGACACGCACCCGTGCCCGCGAGCGAGCCATCAGACCGAGCTCGGCGAGCTCCTCGCCGGCAAGCCCCTTGGTGACAGCGCCCACCGGTTGTACGTCGACCAGTCCGGACAACCGGCCAAGGTCCAGGATGCGCTCGGCGGCCTCCGCGGTGTCGGTGACCGGACTCGTGTTGGCCATGGCCAGGACCGCGGTGAACCCACCGATCGCCGCAGCGGCAGAGCCGCTGGCGATGGTCTCGGCATCCTCGCGACCGGGCTCACGCAGGTGCGTGTGAATGTCAACCAGGCCCGGCAGCGCGACCAGGCCGTTGGCGTCGATGGTCTGGTCGACAGCTCGCATTCCGGCGGTGTTGAGGCTGCCGATCTCGGTGATGACACCGTCGCTGATCAGCAGGTCCTGGCGTCCAGCGCCGAGTAGGTCGGCACCCTTGATGAGGAGGCTCATGCGACAGTCCCTTCGCCGGCGAGCAGATGGTAGAGCACGGACATTCGGACAGCGACTCCGGCCGAGACCTGGTCCAGGACCAGCGACTGCGCAGCGTCAGCAGCGTCCGTGGCGATTTCGAGTCCGCGGTTCATCGGCCCCGGATGGAGGATGACTGTGTGTTTCTGGAGGGATCTGAGCCGCTCCCGCGTCAAGCCGTAACCGACGGTGTACTCGCGCTCCGTCGGAAAGAAGCCACCACTCATCCGCTCACGCTGGACCCGCAACATCATGACCGCGTCAACGGTGGGCAGGACGGCATCGAAGTCGTATGACGTGTCGAAACCCTCGTTCTTGGCCCAGGTCGCGATGCCGCCGGGCATCAGGGTCGGCGGCGCCACGACGGTGACGTGGGCGCCCAGGGTCTTCAGGCAGATCAAGTTCGAGCGCAGCACCCGGGAGTGGGTCAGGTCGCCGACGATCGCCACATGCCTGCCCTCGAGGTCACCGAGGCGCTGGCGCATCGAGTAGGCGTCGAGCAGAGCCTGCGTGGGGTGCTCGTGCGTCCCGTCACCGGCGTTGATGACCACCGCGTCGACCCACTCGGACACCTGATGTACGGCGCCGCTTGCGCTGTGCCGGATGACGAAACCGTCAACACCCATGGCCGCGACCGTTCGAACCGTGTCGCGCAAGGACTCACCCTTGCTGGTGGAGGACCCCTTGCCCGAGATGTTGATGACGTCGGCCGAGAGCCACTTGCCGGCCAGCTCGAAGGATGAACGGGTGCGCGTGGAGTCCTCAAAGAACATGTTCACCACGGTCCGTCCGCGCAGTGTGGGGAGCTTCTTGACCTCGCGACGCTGAACGTCATGCATGGACTCGGCAGTGCCGAGGATGGCCAGAATGTCTTGCCTGTCAAGGTCATTCATTGACAGCAGGTGACGGTTCATCGTTCTCCTCCACTGATTCGAACCTCGTCCAGACCGTCGTACGCGGCCACGCACACTTGCACGCGCTCGCTGCGGGAGGTCGGCAGGTTCTTGCCCACGTAGTCGGCGCGGATCGGCAGATCCCGATGTCCACGGTCGACCAGGACCGCGAGTCGGACAGCCTGGGGACGGCCGAGCTCGGACAGGGCATCCATGGCGGCGCGCACCGTACGTCCGGAGAAGAGCACATCATCCACGAGCACGACCGTCTTGTCGTCGATCCCCGGTGCGGGGATGGTGGTGTGCTCGACCCCCCGGATCGGCTGACGACGCAGGTCGTCGCGATGCAGGGTGATGTCGAGGGCGCCACACGGCACCTCTTGCCCTTCGACCTCGGCCATCACCGCCACGAGGCGACGTGCGAGCGAGACGCCACGGGTCGGGATACCAAGGAGAACCAGGTCTTGTGAGCCCTTGTTGCGTTCGAGGATCTCGTGGGCCACGCGCCGCAAGGCCCGGGACACGTCACCGGAGCTCATCACGACCCGTGCGGTCTCGGCGGACTGGTCGGCCGAACGGCCATCGGATGGTGGAACAAAGTCTGGTCGCGTCACAGCGCCGGACCTCCTTCCCCGCCTCACTGGACGGGTCGTTAAAGGATGTCGATCGAACGCGGCGATCGTAGCACTGCGCGGCGATGCCGAGGACTGCCGACACGTCCGCGGCTACGCGCGAGTGGTCAGGCAGGCGGGCTTCAGACCAGGGTCGGCTTGACCTCGGCGAGCCTGGCCAGGAGCCCGTTGACGAACGCGGGCGAGTCGTCGGTCGACAACGTGGTCGCCAACGCCACAGCCTCGGAGATGGCGACGACATCGGGAACCAGCTCGCTGTAGACGACCTCCCATGCGCCGATGCGCAAGATGGCCCGGTCGACAGCCGGCATGCGGTCGATCGTCCAACCCTGGCTGTAGGTCGCCAGCAGCTCGTTGATCTCGACCCATTTGGAGACGACACCCTGGACGATCTCGACCGTGTAGTCGTTGAGAGGGTGCTGGGTTGCCGGCGTCGAGATCCGTTGCGCCAGCAGCGTGTCGGCGTTCAGCCCGCGCTGATCGGCCTCGAAGAGAATGTCGAGAGCGCGCTTGCGCGCCTTGGAACGTGCAGACACCTCAGTTGACTCGGCCCAGGTAGGAACCGTCGCGGGTGTCGACCTTGATCTTGGTGCCCTGCTCGATGAACAGCGGGACGGCGATCTCCGCGCCGGTCTCGAGGGTTGCCGGCTTGGTGCCGCCGGTCGACCGGTCGCCCTGTAGACCAGGCTCTGTATAGGTGATCTCGAGGGTCACGGAGGCGGGCAGCTCGACGTAGAGGGGGGCGTCATCGTGCGTGGCCACCATCACGTCCTGGTTCTCGAGCATGTACTGGGCAGCGTCCCCCACGACAGCGGCGGAGACGTGGAGCTGGTCGTAGGTGTCGCCGTCCATGAAGACGAAGTCGTCGCCGTCCTTGTACAGGTACTGCATCGTCCGCTTGTCGACGTTGGCGGTGTCGACCTTGGTGCCCGCGTTGAAGGTCTTGTCGACGACCTTGCCGGAGAGGACCGCCTTGAGCTTGGTCCGCACGAACGCCGGACCCTTGCCGGGCTTGACGTGCTGGAACTCGACAACGGACCAGAGCTGGTTGCCGATGTTGAGGACCATGCCGTTCTTGAGGTCGTTGGTCGAAGCCAAGAGATGAGTCACTTTCGTATGACGGACGACCGGCTTGGGCGCGCTGGCGCGCCTGGACCGTGATTCTGCCCGTGGGAGGTATTCAAGGGATCGCCACCCATTCTAGCCGCAGCGACAGCTTCGACCCGAACTCCCGGAATCAGCTGCCACCACGCAGCGGTCTACTGGACCGAGGCGGTCCTGTTTCCTGGGACCACCGACGGGCCGGTATCCTCGTCGGGAGCCTCGCTCGCAGCCTCGTGGTGATCCTCGTCATCAGCCTCTTCCGGCACGCCTGGCTGACCATGCCGGACGGCTTGCCCACTGTCCGTTCCAACATCGAGCTCGCGGCTCACGCGGTGCGCCTGCAGCCACAGCTCGAGCGCCGGGACCTGTTGCACGTCAGCCACCGCGGCGTCGACGAGCAACGGCAGGTCGTCAGGCGCACCCTGTTCATCGACCAGCTGCCGCGGTGTAGCCCAGCTGAACCGGTAGCTCGCCGTTCCCGACTCGATCGCTGCGGTGGCCAGGAAACCGGTCACGAGCCGACCCGCAAGCTTCCGTTCGGCCTGTTCCGACGCGCCGGCGGGGAGCATGGGACGCACCATCTCGTCAACCAACCCGAGACTCAGGAGCTCCATGAGGGCCCCAACCGACAGTGTCGTCCCCAGCCCGCCCTCCTGACCCAGCCGCCGCAGATGCATCGCGTCCTTGTGTGCCTCGGCGCCACCGGCCTCAGGCAGGATGTCCTCCCACGTGGTAGCGACAGAGTCCGACTCGTGGAACATGCACTCCTCGACCTGACGGATCAGATGGTCGGGGTTACGCATCAAGCCCAGCGCCGGCCCCGATCTGTCATGGATGTCGTCTTCAGGCAGCGACTCGATGGCAGCCAGACGGTCCTCCAGCGACACCTGACTGGCGTATGCCGACGGCTGCTGCAACCCAGCCTCATCGGCGGACTCCGTGAGCTGCGCCCGCCGACCCGGATCCAGGAAGAAGGACGTGAAACCAGCGAAGAGAGCTTCAGGGCGACGACCGACCGAGGCAGCCGGCCCGGCATACCCGTCCACAAAGGCAGCCCACGCCTTGTTCAGCACGGCATACTCACGCAGCGCAGCTGCCGTCGCGTTGTTGCCGGAGATGTCCGCGCTGAGCCTGTCAGCCTCGAGCTCGTGATCGCGGCTGGTGGGGGCCGAGACGGCAAGGTACGCACGACCGAACCGCCCGACGATCCTGCCGACGATCGACTTCTCACCAACCCGGTCGGCGACCCGTCCAATCATCTCGCGGCCTCGGTAGACGACCCGCGCGAGCGAGAAGGGCCCCCAGCGTCGACAGGACTCAGAGGCAATCACCCCCCGAAGCTCCCGCTCTGTCATCCCTGCCAGGAGAGGTAGCCCCAGATGCAGCCGACGGACTCCCGGGCGCAAGCCCATCCAGGTCCTGCCCTGAGAGACCGACACCTCCGCGTCGGGGAACAGCATCAGCTCATCAGGCGGGTCGATCTCCAGACCCTCAGCGACGCGGTAGATCTCCACCCAGAACAGGGGCTGTTCCTCTGTGGTGATGCGCACGCCCGCAGCCTCGCCGCACTTCCGGCGGCGGCGTCTGCGGAACACCACCACCCCGAGGGCCGCGAGAAGTACCGTGACGGAGATACCTGCGAGGACTGACCACGCACCGCCGGCGTTCGCGGCCACAACCAGGGCCACTGCCACTCCCAGAACGACCACGGCAGACAGCGCGCACACAACCGCCAACATCAACGCCGCGACAGCCAGCCGGAGGGCATGTTTCATCCGCTTCCTCCCTCAGGGACACACGCTCTGTTTCCAGTTTGGGGCCATAGAAGGTCAAAGCCAATAGACAAAAGGTGATTTCTTGACATGTGAGGCCTACGGGTACTTGCGCCTCACCCGCCTCACCCGCCTCACCACGATACTCATCCGATGAGCCGCGGAAAGCTGTCATCGGGTCAGGGCGCGAAGGGCGAGCAAGTAGGAGCCAGAACCGAATCCGGCGATCGTGCCGGTGGCGACTCCCGCGACGACCGATGTATGCCGGAACTCCTCGCGCGTCGCCGGGTTGGACAGGTGGACCTCGATAAGCCTCGCCCCTCCGCCGGTCACCAACGCACAGGCGTCGCGGACGGCATACGAGTAGTGCGTGAAGGCAGCCGGGTTGAGCACGACGTCCGCACCGCGGTCAACGGCCTCATGGATCCAGCCGATGAGCTCCGCCTCGTCGTTCGTCTGTCGGAAGTCGATCGTGAGGCCAAGCAGATCCGCCTCGCTCGAGACCAGGGTGGCGACATCCTCGAGGGTCTGCGCGCCGTAGATCTCGGGCTCGCGGCTGCCCAGCCGGTTGAGGTTCGGACCATTGAGCACATACACCAGCGACGCCGTCATGCTCGAGAGTCTAGGCAGCAGATCAGCCTTGCGAGCTGGTTCTGGCGCCCGGTTCGGAACTGACCTCGGCATAGGCCGCGCGCAACAGGGACGCGTCGGGACCCTCGATGCGACTCGGCCGGGCCAGATCGTCGAGCACGACGAAGCGCAGCTGCGAGCCGCGGGTCTTCTTGTCACGCTTCATCGCGTCGTGCAGCATCGGCCATCGGTCACCTCGGTAGCTCGTCGGCAGCCCGAGACTGGCGAGGATGGTCCGGTGCCGATCCACCACCGCGTCGTCAAGCCTGCCCGCGAGACGCGCCAGCTCAGCCACGTAGACCATGCCCACACTGACCGCCGCGCCGTGCCGCCACGTGTAACGCTCGACCTGCTCGATCGCGTGGGCGAAGGTATGGCCATAGTTGAGGATCTCGCGCAGCGACGACTCCTTGAGGTCTTCGGTCACCACGTGCGCCTTGACCAGGATCGACCGCTCGATGAGCTCACGCACGGCCGATCCGTCGCACCGTTTGGCGCCTTCCGGGTCTGCCTCGACGAGGTCCAGGATTGCCGGGTCTGCGATGAATCCGCACTTGATGACTTCGGCCATGCCCGACACGAAATCGTCGGAGGGCAACGTCTCCAACGTCGCGAGGTCGCACAGAACACCCGCCGGTGGGTAAAAGACACCGACAAGGTTTTTGCCCTCAGCCGTATTGATGCCGGTCTTGCCGCCGACCGCGGCGTCCACCATGGCGAGCAACGTCGTCGGCACGTGCACCACCCTGACGCCTCGCATCCATGTCGCCGCGACAAAGCCGGCAAGATCCGTCACGGTGCCGCCACCCACGCCCACGATCGCGTCAGAGCGGGTAAAACCGGACCGTCCCAGGACTCCCCACAGGAATGCCGCGACCTCGGCCGACTTGGCCTCCTCGGCGTCAGGTACCTCGGCGATGAACGCCCTCAGTCCTTGTGCCCCCAGGCCATCGCGCAGGACCTCACCCGTGGCCCGCAGCGAGCGAGGGTGGATGACCAGCACCCGCTCCACTCCGGGACCAAGCAGATCACGCAGCTCCCCCAGCAGCCCGGTCCCGACCACGACGTCGTATGCCGCGTCAGCGCCCCGTCCGATATGGATGCGGGTCGGCTCACTCACTGAAGTCTCCAGCCCCGCAGGTCGCGGGCTCCCGGCTGCTGCCCAGCCTGTTGAGGTTTGGACCGTTGAACAGACACACCAGCGAGACCGTCATGCGCCAAGTCTATGAAGGCGCCTCGCGCGTGGGCCCTGACCCTGACAGGGCTCGCCACCACGTTGTTGCACTGTTGCCGCGCTCAAGATCACACCGTTGCGTTCAGATGACCCCGTCCGGTCGCGAAGGCGACGCGATTCGGTAACGGTCCGATTGCACCGCCCGTTGGTGGAGGCCACCTGTGCCTATGCTTCACCCGCGAACCTTTGGAATCTCTTGGAGGATCTATGCGTGGCAGTTTAGCCCGTGCTCGCTGGGTGACAGCTGCCGCTGGCGCAGCGTCCCTGGCCCTGGTTCTCTCCGCCTGTGGCGGCACCACCACTTCTACTACTCCCACCGCCGCCGGCGGCGGGGGCGGCGTCATCCTTGCTGCAAGCACCGAGCCCCAGAACCCGCTCCTGCCCGCCAACACCAACGAGGTTGGTGGCTGTCTGATCATGAAGCTGCTGTTCGAGGGCCTCATCAACTACGACGCACAGGGTAAGCCGGTCAACGAGGTTGCCTCGTCGATCGACTCCACCGATGGTCAGAACTACACCATCAAGCTCAACCCCGGCTGGAAGTTCAGCAACGGCGAGGCAGTCGACGCCAAGTCCTTCGTGGACGCCTGGAACTTCGGGGCGCTCCTCGACAACGCGCAGCTCAACGCCTACTTCTTCGAGCCCATCGAAGGCTACGCAGACGTCCACCCCGACGCGGTGGGCGCCAAGGCCACGGCCAAGACCATGAAGGGCCTGGCCGTCGTCGACGCCACGACCTTCACCGTCAAGCTGTCATCTCCGCAGGCCTCGTTCCCGCTGCGTCTCGGCTACACCGCGTTCTACCCGCTGCCTCAGGCTGCCTACAAGGACATCAAGGCGTTCGGTGAGGCCCCTATCGGCAACGGCCCCTACATGCTTGCGGGCGCGTGGGTCCACAACGTCGACATCAAGGTGAAGAAGAACCCTGACTACAAGGGCACTTTCGTACCCAAGAACGCTGGCGTCGACGTCAAGGTCTACACCGACCAGAACGCGTCCTATGCCGATCTGCTCGCCAACAACGTCGACGTTGTCCAGGGGATCCATGACAACGCTCTGGCCAGTTTCACCAGCGCCCTGGGTAGCCGGGCGATCAACCAGCCGGCTGGTGTCTTCCAGGCCTTCGATTTCCCGCTGTACCAGCCCGAGTGGAAGGGCGACAACGCCAAGAAGGTTCGCCAGGCGATCTCCATGGCGATCGATCGCAAGACGATCACCGAGAAGATCTTCCAGGGAACCCGCACCCCGGCCAACGACTTCTCGTCGCCGGTCGTGGCGGGTTACGACCCGTCAATCTGTGGCGACCTCTGCGTGTTCGACCCCGCCAAGTCCAAGGCAAAGCTTGCCGAAGCCGGTGGCTTCACGGGCAAGTTCGAGATCGCCTACAACGCAGACGGTGGCAACAAGTCCTGGGTCGACGCGGTCTGCAACAGCATCAAGAACACCCTCGCCATCGACTGCTCCGGCAAGTCCTACCCGGACTCCAAGTCCCTGCGAGACCCGATCACCAAGGGAGTGATGAAGACTGCCTTCCAGGCTGGCTGGCAGATGGAATACCCGGCTCTGGAGAACTTCCTGGCACCGCTCTACGCCAAGGGCGCCGGCACGAACGACTCACACTATGACAACCCCGCTTTTGACGCCCTGCTCAAGAAGGGTGACACGGCCAAGACCCTGGACGAGAGCATCGCGGACTTCCAGGATGCTGAGAGGCTCGTGGTCCAGGACATGCCCTCTATCCCCCTGTGGTACTCCAACACCACTGGTGGCTACTCCGAGAAGGTCTCGAACGTGAAGTTCGACGTCTTCGGTGTCCCGATCTACACCAACATCACCAAGAAGTAATCGGCAGGCAACAACGCAGGCGCTGCTGTCCGCCGTGCCCGTTCCCGATCCGACGTTGCGCGGCCACCGGGACCAGATCATGCTCGAGGGCGATGTGCCGAGTCCTGCCAACCCCCCGTCCGGCTGCCGGTTCCGCACCCGCTGCTGGAAGGCTCAGGACATCTGCTCAGTGGAGGAGCCCGAGCTGATCGTGCGCGAGGGTCTCGAACACCCGAGCGCCTGCCACTTCGCCGAGACCCGCAGTGTCATCTCGACCATCGACGTGGGCTGACCCGCCAGCGACCTTGCGCATGCACGACCCTGCCGACCTGGACGCGGGTTGCCTCACTCGTTGGCAGGGTTCCGGTCGCCCTTGTTCCGGTCGCGCTTGTCATTCAGGTCATTCAGCCGTCGCGCGATCTCTGCAGCAACGTCCTGCGGGGTCCGTCCGGCCGTCTTCACGCTGAACGTTGCCAGCCGCTCATACGTTGGCCGCCGCACCTCCATCATCCGGGTCCACTGTGCCCGCGGGTTAAGCGCCAACAGCGGACGGCTCCGGTCAAAGCCCACCCGCTTGGCGGCGTCGGCGATACCGACCTCGAGAAACACNNCCACCAAGAGCCAGCACGCCGGTGTGTGAGGCGAGCGACTCCGCAGCCTCCGCACGCTCCAGCTCGCGGAACCGCGGCTCGCCCGCATCCATGAAGATGTCCGAGATCGACTGTCCCTGTTCGACTTCGATGGCGTGGTCGGTGTCGCGGAGCTCGACGCCCAACAGCTTCGCGAGGACGCGCCCCACCGTTGACTTGCCGGATCCGGGCGGGCCAATGAGGACCACGCGGGGGCCGGTGGGACCGAGACTGCTCACCGTGGGCACGGGCTCGTTCTTCTTGGGCGCGGTGTCACTCACCACGAGCGCAGATTCTCGGGGATCGCGTCCAGGTAGCCGCGGTGATTCCTTGAGGTCTCCGCAACGCTGTCGCCACCGAACTTCTCGACACATGCCTGAGCCAGCACCAGGGCAACCATGGCCTCGGCCACGACCCCGGCAGCCGGCACCGCACAGACGTCCGAGCGCTGATGGATGGCGGTTGCCGACTCCCCCGTGGCGATGTCAACGGTGGCCAGCGCCCTGGGCACCGTGCTGATGGGTTTCATGGCCGCGCGAACTCGCAGGATGTCGCCGGTCGACATCCCGCCTTCGGTGCCGCCGGCCCGGCCGGTGCGCCGCCGGATCACGCCCTCGTCATCGCGGTCGATCTCGTCATGAGCCGCAGACCCGCGGCGGGTGGCGGTCAGGAAGCCGTCGCCGACCTCGACACCCTTGATCGCCTGGATACCCATCAGGGCTGCTGCCAGCTGCGAGTCCAGGCGACGATCCCAGTGGACGTGGGACCCCAGCCCCGGCGGCAACCCATACGCGAGGATCTCCACGACCCCGCCGAGCGTGTCGCCGTCCTTCTTCGCCGCCTCCACCTCGGCCACCATTGCCGCCGAACCCGACGCGTCCAACGTGCGTACCGGGTCGGCGTCCAGCGTCTCGACCTGATCCGGCCGTGGCAGCGCGGCATCCGGCCCAACGTGAGCCGTGCCGATGGCTACGGTGTGGGAGACCAGCGTAATCCCATAGGCCTGCCGCAGGAAGGCTGAGGCCACGGCGCCAAGGGCCACCCTGGCCGCCGTCTCGCGGGCCGAGGCACGCTCGAGGACAGGGCGGGCGTCGTTGAACCCGTACTTCTGCATACCCACCAGGTCCGCGTGACCAGGACGCGGCCGGGTCAGCGGCTTGTTGCGGGCGATCTCCTGTGGCGAGCCGATGTCGCCAGCGGCTGCAAGGGCGTCAGCTGACACTGGATCCGGGCTCATCACCGTCTCCCACCTGGCCCACTCGGAGTTGCCGATGCGGATCGCCAGCGGCGACCCGATGGTCACGCCGTGACGAACTCCGCCAAGGAACTCCACCGCATCCTGCTCGAACGTCATCCGGGCCCCGCG
>PKWT01000004.1 GCA_003132125.1 Micrococcales bacterium
CGACGTCGAGTTCGAGCTCGCTGGTTCGAACATCAAGGCCGCCGACGTCATCCGCGAGATCGAGTACTACGACACCCAGATGAGCAACACGCTCATCGCGCAGGTGCTCGACCTCGGCAAGACGGCGACCGGCTCGCGGGCATTGGGCGAGACGCTGGGCGACATGTTCGAGCTCTCCTGCGAGGCCACGGCAAACTCGATCGAGGACGAGATCAACCGCCGCGAGGGTCTCATCCATCAGCTCTGCGTCTACAACTTCCCTGACGGCGACGACCCCGACCTCATGCCGAAGTTCAGGTTCGGCAAGATCGGCAAGGTCGACCCGCTGGTCTTCGGCAACGGCCTGCAGTTCCTCACCCAGGCCGGGCTCTCGTTCAATGACCCCATCACGGTCGAGTACATCCGCCAGCTCCTCGGCTTGCCGCAGCTCGACACAGACGACCTCCAGGACATCGCGCCCGATGCCGGCGGCGAGCCGATTCTCAACCCAGACGGGACGCCGGCACTCAACGAGGACGGCACGCCGAAGCTTACGCCGCAGGCGCCGGGGCAGGCGCCGGGCGGCACTCTGCCGGCGATCGCAGGACTGCCCACGACGCCCGGTGGCGCTGCTCAGATGAGCGCCGTGGCCAAGCACGTCGCGGGCCAGCTGCAGCACCAGAGCGACGCCGAGGCCATGGCTTCACAGAATGCTGCCGCGCTGCAGGCCGGCATCAGCCCCGAGACTCAGCCCGACGCCAAGGCCAACCTGCCGCTGCCGACCGAGACCGAGCAGACCAGCGGCGCGC
Organism: Micrococcales bacterium; assembly: GCA_003132125.1. Lineage (GTDB taxonomy): Bacteria > Actinomycetota > Actinomycetes > Actinomycetales > Dermatophilaceae > UBA4719. The sequence continues at coordinate 789 of PKWT01000004.1, forward strand.
TGAATCCTGCTGCGATCAAGAGTGCCAAACAGGCGCAGGCTGCCAAGCCGGCGCGCGGCAAGGGCGCGGATCCGCAGCCCACGTCGGGCGCTGTCAACGACGCCGCGGCGCGCAAGTCACCGCAGGCCGAAGGCACCACCAAGATCCAACCCAAGACGAAGAACCGCCCGACGCGCGGATCAGTGCTGGCAGAGCGCAAGATCCGCCTCGCTGAAGGCAAGACCTGGCGCGACCCGAAGGGCGTCGAGCTCTACGCTGACCTGGCCGAGCTGTCAGACGGCTTCGACGCGGCCAAGGACGCCATCCGCTCAGCCACCCAGGACACCCGCGACGCCATGGTGCGCGAGCTGATCAAGCGCGCCAAGGCATCGCCCTCGGTAGCGGACTTCGCAGCCGGTCGGCCGCCCATGGTCGATGCTCTGGCCGGCCAGATCAAGGCCGTGCTGGCGAAGTCCTACGATCGCGGTCGCCAGCAGCTTACAGACGAGATCGATCGCCAGAAGCGTGGCGAGCCTGTCGTTGCTCGCGAGATAGCCATTCGCGAGGGCAAGCGCATCGCTGCCGCTGATCACGGGTTCAGGGGCCGCGACCTCGGCGCACCGCCGGCCACCCCGTCGGCTGACAGCGCCTCGCACATCGATCAGCAGGCCCAGGTCGCGGCACGCAAGATCGCCGACGCCACGAAGCACGCTGTGGCCGAGCAGGTGCTCAGCCATGTCATCACGCCGATGAACGCCGACGTCCTCGAGCGGATGGTTCTTCGCAGCTCCGACACCGCGGCGCTGCAGTGCGCGGGCACCGTTACTCGCCTCATGGATCTCGGCCGCTCAGACGCCGCTCAGTCCATGGCAGACCAGATCAGCAAGGGCGTCTACTCGGCGCTGCTCGACAACCACACCTGCTCTGAGTGCGAGGGCATGGACGGCAGCGAGACCGAGGACCTCAGTGAGGCCGCCGCCTGGGCCCCCAACCCATCTTGCGAAGGCGGCGACGCCTGCCGCTGCCTCGTCTTCTACGAGTACGACCAGGGCGCGGGCTCTGGTCCGGATCAAGGAGTCGAAGATGAAGCGGCCTGACGCCATCACCTTTCCTTATCGCGCCGCGCGCATTGCTCTGGCCGAGGAGATCAAGGCCGGCGCCAGCGTGCCGATGATGCTCTTCCCGATCGGCAACTGGCACTCGAAGAACTACCCGAACCTGCCGCTGAGCCTCGACCTGGCTGACCAGGTGATCGCCAACTTCGAGGCCAAGGTCCAGGACCGCGACGTTCCTGTCGAGGCCTCGGGGCGCCATGACACCGCCGAGCCTGCCGTGGGCTGGGTCAAGCGCGTCTACCTGGCCGACTGCAAGAGCGAGCGATTCACGGGGCAGGCCCTGTGGTGCGACTGGGAGCCCAACAACCGCGGCGCCATGCTGCTCAACGAGGGCGCCTATCGCTACAACTCCGTCGAGATTGACGAGGTCGTAGACCAGCGCAACGCCAAGGTCACGCCGAGCGTGCTGCTCAGCGTCTGCCTAACCAACGTACCGGTCGTGCGCATCATGCCGCCGCTGGACGAGGCATCGGCAGCACTGCGTCTGGCCGAGCATTGCGACGGCAGCTGCGGCAAGAAGTTCAACACCTACGCCTTCGAGGACGAGCCGGCCGTCGAGCACACCTGCGGCAAGCGGCCCTTCGCTGAGTTCACGCTGGGCGAGCTCGTCGACTCCTACAACGAGCCGGACGACAACAACAACCCCAAAAAGCAGGCTGGCGACACGTCGAAGATCGCCGGCGGCCTGCTCGCCGACACCAACACAGACCCGCACTCGCGGTCGAACCCCGACACGGGCCAGCAGGCCGCGCAGACGCCGACCGACGCGCCGGCCTTCTCCGACCTCATGGCCCACGCCAGCGCCGTGCACGCGGCCCTCGTCGGCAAGGCTGCCGGCAAGAAGGGCGTCGGCGCGCTGCGCACCCAGGCCAAGGAACTCTGCGACAAGTTCGCCGAGCTCTGCGACGACACTCCGGCTCTCCAGGCCTCCGAAGTCCATCCCGACCCCGCCGCCGGCGGGAGTCGTTCAGCGGCTGTTTCTCAGCAAGGCACGACGGCTGTGAAGGCCAGTGAAGGCACCGCAAGCGAACGGGAGCACTCCCAGAAGGTGGTGAATCACATGACCATCGCAACCAAGCTGAAGCTGGCCGAGACCGCCAGCGACGCTGAGATCGAAGCCGCTATCGACGCGCTCCACACGGATCGCGACACCGCGGTCACCGAGCTCGCCGAAGCCAAGAAGACCTCGCACGACGAAGCCGTCAAGGTTCGTCTGGCCGAGGCCCTCAAGGTCGGCGAGATCACGGCCGCCGAAGCCAAGACCCTGGCCGAGAAGGACGACGTCTATCGCGACTCGTTCCTCGAGGCCCGCAAGGGCGTCGAGAAGCTCAAGCTCTCCGAGCAGGGGGGCAGCGAGCATCGCGAGTCGGGCAAGGCCCACGTCGAGATGCCCGAGGGCGATCCCTCGCAGCAGGTCTCGGCCCTCACGAAGCTCAAGATGGCCGAGCGCAAGGACCTCAAGCGTCCCGAGGCCCAGAAGCTCGTCCTCTCCGAGAACCCCGAGTTGCACCAGGACTACCTGGAGTGGCGCCGCCACAAGTAGGCGTCTGCTCCAGACCTGGTCGCACCTGAAAAGGTGGTGAAGACCAAGTGAGTCAGTCACACGACAGCTTCGCACCGACGATCGCGGCGATCGCCGACTCGGCGGTTTCGAAGTTCACCGGCGTCAAGTTCGTGACGTCGACCGACGGCAAGCTGCATTGCGTGCCGGCGACCACCGGTGTCTGCCACGGCATCGCGCAGACCGACTGCGCAGCCACGCAGGAAGTCACCGTCAAGACCTTCGCCTGGGGCTACATGGTCCTGGCCGACGGTACGACCGCGATCGCCGTCGGCGATCCGCTCGTGATCACCGGCGCGGGGGCCACCAAGGCCACCGGCACGCCGCTTGCAGACCCGGGTCCCGACGACCCGGTCGGCAGCACCGTCACCTACGTGGCCTTCGATGGCATCGCCATCGAAGCGTTGCCCTCGGGTGCCGGCGTCATCGAGTTCATGCCCGTGCACGGCACCACTGCCGTGACGAGCGCGTAGAGAGGAGGCTGAGATGCCGATCGCACAGATAGGGTCGAACCTCGACCTCTTCCACATCGACTCCGCCATGACCGACTTCGCCGTGGGCTATGCCCAGGACGCGGCCGACTTCATCGGCGACCAGGTGGCCCCCGTCGTCAGCGTCGGCAAGCGTTCCGACGCTTACTGGAAGGGCCGCACCGAGCACATGCAGCGCCACAACACGCTGCGCCAGAACCGCAGCCAATTCGGCCGCGGCAGCCAGGAGTTCCAGACCGACACCTACTACTGCAAGCAGTTCGGGTGGGAGCAGGCTCTGGACTGGGCCGACCCGCAAAACGAAGACGAGGCTCTCGACCTCGAGAACGAGCAGGTCACGCTCTGCGTGGACATCCTGCAGCTCGACTACGAGTGCCGCGTCGCCGCCGTGGCGCAGGACACCTCGGTGTTCACCCACCACACCGGCGTGAGCGCGACGCTGCTCGATCCCGCCTGTGACCCTGTGCCTGACGTCGAGGACGCCAAGGACGAGGTCCGTGGCAAGATCGGCCACGTGCCCAATACCGTCACGCTGGGCTACAAGGCGTGGCGTCGCATGCTCCTGCTGGACTCCATGAAGGAGCGCATCAAGTACACCGGCGACCAGCAGGCCAGCGTCATCACCCCGGCGCAGGTCTGTCAGGTGCTCGGCGTCGATCGCCTGCTCATCGGCAAGGCGGTCTACGACTCGACGCCGGCTCTGCCGGGGCAGGACGCCGACCCGACCATGATCGACGTCTGGGACCCGAACATCATCATCGTCTCGTATGTCGACCCGCGGATCGCACCGATGCGCGGCAAGGTCATCAGCCCGATGCGCACGTTCGTCTGGAACAAGTTCGGTGGGCGCTTCGCCACCCGGACCTACCAGCAGGACGAGACCACCAGCACCGTCGTGCAGTCGCTGGACTTCACGGACGAGAAGCCGGTCGTGCCGAACGCGGCCTACATCCTCACCGGTGCCATGGCGGCCTACAACCCGTCGAGCTCGCATGCCGACCGCACCGCAGCGGCCAAGGCTGCGGCAGACGCTCGCGAGAAGGCCAAGGCTGCGG
>PKWT01000272.1 GCA_003132125.1 Micrococcales bacterium
CAGCCGCCAACCCACCACCGACCTCAGGACGGGAGCCCGCCACCGTGACGCGTCAGGCTCCACCACACGAGGTGCCCGGTGCCGGCTCGCCGCTGACCCGAACCGTCGTGGGCGGGCCATGGCGGCAAGCACTGGTCATGGCCCGATTCCCGTCGGCGCTCTACCTCTCCGTCGGCGCCCACCACGAGGTCCTCCCTGTCGTCACCTCCGACGCCCTGATGCTGCCCACCGCAGTTCGGCTCTCGGCAACCGCTCGCGAGCTCGAATGGGGCGTTCAACCGGGGGACACGGTGACCGTCGGCCGAGCGGAGATACGGCTCCCCGCTCTGCATGTTCGTGTCGTCCGCGAGTGGCGGCCGGCGCGGGTCCGCGTGGTGCCGCACCTCCCCGAGCCCAGGCTGTTGGCCGAGCTCGCCGACAGACTGTCCACCCACGTGCGGACGCCTGAGCTGACGGATCAGGCGACCGCCGTATGCCGCGCTGCTCGCTCGGGTGATGACGCCGAGGTGCGCCGTGGCACCCGTCAGCTGCTCGGCGCCGGGCTGGGGCTCACCCCCAGCGGCGACGACGTCCTGTGTGCGGTGCTGCTGGTGCTGTGCGGGGTTGGGGATCCGGCGCCGATCGCGCACCTGGGAGCAGCCGTTCAGGATCAGTGGTCAACCACCACCAGCCTTTCGGCGTCACTGCTGGGGGCNNCTGGTCGAGTGTGCCCTGCGCGGTGATCTCGCTGGAGCCCGCGAGGCGCTCACGTCCACGCTGGCCATCGGTCACTCCTCCGGCCAGGACCTGGTCGCCGGTGTCGCGGGCTCGCTGCGCGTCCTGGCCGCCACCGATACCCGAGCGGACACATCACGCACGCTCCAACCCGCTGGAAGGCGAAACCCATGACCGATCTTGTCGAGGTGCGGCGCGGCGCGTACTACGACTCCGTGAGCCTCATGCAGGTCTCCAAGGCAGTACGCGACGCGCCCGGCATCAGCGCCGCACTGGTTGCCATGGCCACCGACCTCAACATCGACCTGCTGGCCGGTATGGGGTTCACCGTCGCCGAGGCCGTGGGACCCAACGACATGCTCGTGGCATTCCGCGGTGAGGACCAGGCTGCGATCGAGGCAGGCACGTCCGCCCTGGACGCCGCACTGGCCGGGCTCAAGGCAGCCGGCGCCTCAGCCGGTGGTTTCGGCGAGGCCCCTCCGCCGCGAACGCTCGGCACGGCTGCAGCTCGTGCCGGAGCCAACCTTGCTCTCATCTCAGTGCCAGGCGTCAACGCCTTCGTCGAGGCGATGGATGCCATCACCTCCGGCGTCTCGGTGGTGCTGTTCTCGGACAACGTGAGCGTCGAGCAGGAGATCGCGCTCAAGGACGCGGCGGCAGCGTCCGACGTTTTGGTGATGGGCCCCGACTGCGGCACCGCCGTCGTCGCGGGGGTTGCCCTCGGCTTCGCGAACCTCGTGCGTGCCGGCTCGGTCGGCCTGGTCGCCGCATCGGGTACGGGAGCCCAGCAGGTCATGTGTCTGCTCGACATCGCCGGCGTCGGCATGAGCCACTGCCTGGGGGTCGGCGGGCGTGACCTGTCCTCCGCCGTGGGAGGTCGATCCACCCGCCAGGCGCTGGCCGCCCTCGCCGCCGACCCGTCGACCGAGTCCATCATCGTGGTGTCCAAGCCCCCTGCCGCCGAAGTGCTCGCCGCGATCCAGTCGTATGCAAGCACGCTGGGCAAGCCTGTCCACTGGGCGATCCTGGGCGCCGGTCGTCCCGATCTCACCGCTGCCGTGGAGGCCGCACTCCCGACGTCTGCGGACGACATACCGGTGTGGCCGCAGTGGATCTCGGAGTCACAAATTGAGGCTTCCATCGACACGAAAGCCAAGCGCAGCAACGGTTTCCTGCGCGGGCTGTTCTGCGGCGGCACCCTGGCCGACGAGGCGATGATCATCGCCTCCGAACGGCTCGGCCCGATTCGGTCCAACATCCCGCTCTCCCCCGAGCTCGCTCTTGGCCCGGACCTGAACAGCGACTCGCACGCGGTCATCGACTTCGGCGACGACCGGCTGACCCGGGGTCGACCGCACCCGATGATCGACCCGTCGCTGCGACTCGAACGGATCGCCGTCGAGGGCGACGACCCGACCTGCGCCGTACTGCTCCTGGACCTGGTCCTGGGCTTCGGCTCCCACCCGGATCCGGCCGAGGAGCTCGCCGCGGCCATCGCCGCCGCCCGCAGGGCTGCCGCATCCGATGGCCGCGAGCTGCCCGTCGTCGTCTCCCTCATCGGCGTTGAGAACGACCCCCAAGGGTTGACCAGCTGCGCCAAGACCCTGCAGGCCAGCGGCGCATCGGTGTTCGTATCGAACGCCCGAGCCACACACCACGCCCTGTCCCTGCTCGCCAGCGCCTCGGCATAGGAAGAGACCCCGATGACTGACATCTCCACGCCCGCCTCCCCACTGATCTCGACACCGCCGATCTCGACACCGCTGCGCGGACTCCTGAACGGCGAGCCGTCCGTCGTCACCGCCGGAGTCGGTCTCCTGGCAGACGCGTTGCGTGCGCAGGCGGCGCAGGTCACCGAGGTGGACTGGCGTCCGCCGATGGCGGGCACCGAGGCCGACCTGGCAGCGGTGGTGGGCGACCCACGTCGTGAGGCAGCCAACGCCGAAGCCGTCTCCCGTCTGATGTCGGCCGGCGCCGAGCTGGTCGACGTCCGCCCGGCCCACGAGTGCCTGGGGATCGAGAAGGGAACCTTCTTCCACGCCGGGCCACCGATGGACTGGGAGCAGGCGTCCGGTCCGATGCGCGGAGCCCTGATTGGAGCGATGCTCTATGAGGGGTTGGCCAAGACGCCCGAGCAGGCCGAGACCGCTCTTGCCTCAGGGGACGGGATCACGTTGGACCCCTGTCACCACCACCGCACCGTCGGGCCGATGGCCGGAGTCGTCTCGCCCTCGATGTGGATGTTCGAGCTGAAGGACCCCGTCCACGGCGGTACGGCGTTCTGCTCCCTGAACGAGGGCCTGGGCAAGGTGCTGCGCTACGGCGCATACAGCCCCGAGGTCATCGACCGCCTGAACTGGATGGAACGGGTCCTCGGCCCGCTGCTGCAGCAGGCAGTCCGGGCGCACGGGCCCCTGGACATCAAGGCGATCATCGCCCAGATGTTGCAGATGGGCGATGAGGGCCACAACCGCAACCGAGCCGGATCGCTGATGATCATGCGCGACCTGCTCCCCTCGCTGATCACCGTCGATGCCCCCTCCTCGGACATTGCCGAGGTCGTGCGCTTCGCCGGCGCCAACGAGCACTTCTTCCTCAACCTCGGGATGCCCGCGTCCAAGCTGGCCACCGACGCCGCTCGCGACATACCGGGGTCGACGATGGTCGTGGCGATGGCCCGAAACGGCACCGACTTCGGCATCCAGACCTCCGGGACCGGCGACCAGTGGTTCACCGGACCCGCAGACACACCGGTGGGCCTCTTCCTGGGCAACTACGGTCCGGAGGACGCCAACCCCGACATCGGCGACTCGGCCATCATGGAGACCGCCGGCATCGGTGGCTTCGCCATGGCCGCGGCCCCGGCGATCGTGCGCTTCGTCGGCGGGGACGTCCCCTTGGCCCTGCGGACGACGCGCACGATGTACGAGATCACGCTGGGCGAGCATCCCGTATTCCAGGTCCCGATCCTCGAGTTCCGTGGAACCCCAACGGGAATCGACGTCACGCGAGTGGTGCGCACGGGCATCCTTCCCCAGATCAACACGGGTATGGCGGGGGTCATCGCCGGCACCGGCCAGGTCGGCGCCGGCCTCGTCAACCCACCGGAGCGGTGCTTCCCGGCGGCGCTCGCCGCTCTGGCCAATGCCGTGCCCGACCCACACTGAGCTCAAGAGCGACCGGGCAGGTCCTCGGTTGTGTCGATGTCGATCCACGGGCCCAGATCGGCGCACTCCACCTCGGTGACCATCTCGGGGTGGGCGCGCAGCCATCGCCGAGCTCCCTCGTCGCCCACGACGCTTCGGGCCACGTCGGACCAGACCTCGCGGGTGAGCCCGACAGGGGTGCGTGCCGCGCCCTTGTAGGTTGCGACCGCCGCCGCCGCGCCACCCCTCAACAACGAGCTGATTCGGGACAGATGCCCGTCGCCGACGGAGAGAGTGTCGACCAGCGTGATGACCACAGCCTCGATACCGGCGTCGGTCTCAAGGGCTGCCAGTCCGGCTCGCAGCGAGGACGCCATGCCTGTGGCCCAGTCGCTGTTCTCCACCAGCCAGACCTCGGGGGCGTCGCCATCAGGGCTGTCGGCCAGCGGCATGGGTATCACCCATGCCGCACCCAGAACCACGACCACCGGGCTCAGCCCTGCCCGAACACACGACTCGATCGCCAGATCCACCAGCCGACGACCGCCCACCACGACCTCAGCCTTGGGGCGACCTAGTCGCGAACCACCACCGGCTGCCAGGACCAGCCCCGCGACCTTCATGGCGCGACACCGTCAACGTGGATCCGGCGAGCTGTGATGACTTCTGCGGGCAACGGTCCTCCGGGGGCAGAATGTTCTGCCGTCTCACGTTACGCCGGGGGAGCCAGTACTTCGATTCACGTCATCGGCCTGTTTGTCCGATAACGTCCAATTCGGACTGTGAGATTGCCGCTGTCAATTGAGATTGTCCGTGCCAGTTCGCGTCGGAATGCTAACAATTGCCTTGCAAGGGTTGACCATCCGGTGTTCCGCGAGGAACGTCGCATGCGCAAACCAAAATAGGAAAGTGTGCACGCGTTGGCAGTGACCACCACTTGTCGCGCCCAGCGGGTGCGACCGGGAAGGAAAGACATGAAGCGAAATGCACGATCCGCCGCAGCCGCGGTAGGGGTCGCGGCCCTGGCCATAGTCGCTGGATGTTCGAGCTCCACCCCCACAACAACCTCCACCGCCGTTCCGACGTTGACCGGCGACTGCGCGCAGTACCAGCCCTACGCCGGCCACAGTGGGTCGACGGTCACGATGTTCGGGTCGATCCTCAGCCCCGAGTCGGACTCCATGAACACGTCCTGGGCCGACTTCACCAAGTGCACCGGGATCAAGATCCAATACACCGGGTCAAACAGCTTCGAGCAAGACCTCCCCGTCAAGGTCAACGGTGGCAACGCCCCGAACCTGGCGATCATCCCACAGCCTGGACTGCTCTCGCAGATGGTGAAGACCGGCACGGTGAAGAAGCCGCCGGCAGGCACGGTCACCAACGAGGCCAACTGGAACGAAGCCTGGAAGGGCTACGGCAGCGTCAGCGGGACGTTCTACGCAGCGCCGATGAGCGCCAACATGAAGTCCCTCGTGTGGTACTCGCCCAAGTACTTCGCTGACAACGGCTACACCGTTCCCACCACCTGGGCGGACATGATGTCACTGTCCGCCAAGATGGCGACCAAGATGACCGGAGCGGCCAAGCCGTGGTGCGGCGGGATCGGCTCCGGCACGGCCAGCGGCTGGCCGGCGACCGACTGGCTCGAGGAAGTCGTGCTCGGCAGCTTCGGCGGCCAGGTCTACGACGACTGGATCAGCCACAAGGTCAAGTTCTCAGACCCCCAGATCCAGACGGCCATGAAGACCGTGGCTGACTGGCTGCAGAACCCGGCATGGGTCAACGGCGGCTACGGCGACGTCAAGACGATCGCCACCACCACGTTCCAGAACGCGGGGCTCCCGATCCTGAAGAACCAGTGCGGGATGCTGCAACAGGCGTCGTTCTACGAGGCGCAGTGGCCCAAGGGCACCAAGGTCGGTCCGGACGGCGCCGTGTTCGCGTTCAAGCTGCCGGCGGTCAGCCCGTCCGTCTCGACTCCGGTCGAGGGTGGCGGCGAGTTCGTCACCGCGTTCGCTGACGACCCGGCCACGCAGGCGGTCCAGAACTACCTGTCGAGCCCGGAGTGGGCGAACAGCCGGATCAAGGTCGCCTCGGGCTGGGTGTCAGCCAACCAGAAGGTCGACCAGACCCTGTACGTAGACCCGGTCGACAAGATCTCGGCGAAGTACCTGGCCGACCCGACTGCCACGTTCCGGTTCGACGCCTCGGACGCCATGCCCGCCGCCGTCGGTTCGGGTGCGGAGTGGAAGGCGATGGTGGACTGGTTCGGCAGCGGCAAGTCGATTCCGGAGGTCGCCAAGGCGATCGACGCGGCCTGGCCGACCAGCTGAGCCATCGGCAACACATGATCGACACCTGAGGTGCGTCGGTCTGCGGGCACGCCCCGCGGACCGACGCATTCAGGCGTTCCACCAGTACGGTGGCGTTCCACCAGTACATTTTTGTTCTGACTCTGACCGCTAAGGGAGCCCGTGGTGGCCACTGCATACCTTCCGATGGATTCAAGCACTGCTGGCCAGGCTGCCAGCACGTTGCTCGGCGTCGTCGAGGCCGTCGGCGGTTTCATCGCGATCCTGGTGATCGTCTTCTTCGTGGCCGGTAGGGCGACGGGTCGGCTGCAGAGGCCGATCGCCATCGTGATCTGCCTCGGGCCGGCGCTGTTCCTGGTCGCCCTCGGCCTGATCATCCCGGCCATCACGACCATCAACAACAGCCTGAAGAACCAGCAGTTCCTGGGCCAGCTCGAGACCAAGTACATCGGCTTCGAGAACTACTCCTACGCTTTCACCGACCCCTACACCCGGCAGACGATCCTGCGCACCGTGCTGTGGCTGCTGATCGTCCCGGCCGCTGCGGTGTTCGTCGGGCTGCTGATGGCCCTCCTGGTCGACCGGATGAAGTTCGCCTCGATCCCCAAGACGATGGTCTTCCTGCCGACGGCGATCTCGTTCGTCGGTGCCGCGGTGATCTGGTCCTACGTCTACAACTACGTCACGCCGTCCCAGCCGCAAACCGGGCTGTTGAGCGAGGTCGTGATGAAGCTGGGGTGGAGCAACCCGCCGAACTGGCTGATCACGGTGCCGTTGAACACGTTCCTCGAGATGGTCATCATGATCTGGATCCAGGCCGGGTTCGCCATGGTGGTTCTCGGCGCCGCCCTCAAGTCGATCCCGGACGAGATCATCGAGTCCGCGCGTCTTGACGGCGCTTCCGGGGTGACCCTCTTCCGCACCGTGCAGATCCCGATGATCCGCAACACGCTCGTCGTCGTGATGACCACGGTGATGATCACCACCTTGAAGGTGTTCGACATCGTGTTCACGATCTACAACGGCAACTTCGACACCGACGTGCTNNGTGATCCTCTTCCTCGCCGTCACTCCGCTCGTCTACTACAACATCCGACAGCTGCGCCGGGAGCGGGAGATCCGATGACTACGACCACGACATCCCCCGCCAAGGCCCAGCCGCCACTCAAGGGCCAGTCGGCCGTCAAGGCAGTCCGAAAGGTGTTCAGCGGCTCGCTCGCTTCAGCTGCGGCGGTGGCGATCGGCCTCATCTGGACGATTCCGACGTTCGGCCTGTTCGTCAACTCGTTCCGGTCCAGGGCCGACTCGGCGACGACGGGTTGGTGGGAGTTCTTCGTCCACCCGAGCTTCAGCCTGTCGGGATACAACGAGGTGCTCACCAGCCAGGGAGGCCTGATCATTCCCCTGGTGAACTCGCTGGCCATCACGATCCCGGCCACGATCATCCCGATCTTCATCGCGTCCATGGCGGGGTACGCGCTGGCCTGGATGCGGTTCAAGGGCAGCGACGCGATCTTCTTCGGCATCTTCGCTCTCCAGGTCGTGCCGTTGCAGATGGCACTCGTGCCGCTGCAGCAGTACTACGTCCACGGGCTGCAGATTGCCGGGATCACGGTTCTCCCCGCACCGGGCATCAACGGCACCATCGCCCAGATCTGGCTGACGCACACGATGTTCTCGATGCCGCTGGCCATCTTCCTGATCCACAACTTCATCGCCCAGCTGCCGTCGTCGCTCATGGAGGCGGCGCGGGTGGACGGCGCCTCGCACCTGCGCATCTTCC
>PKWT01000194.1 GCA_003132125.1 Micrococcales bacterium
CAGTGGCCAAGACCGCGTACTCATCCCACGTCAGGTCGTAGACGTAGACCAGATCTGTTGGGCAGGCCGCGGTGGCGCGATGGTGGCACATGCGTTGGTCAGATGGGGTCCCCCACCACCTCCCGAAGTCGCGGTCGACACCCGGCTGAACGCCATACCGGGCCTTGAAGGCACGGGGACCCATCCAATCCAACGCAGCTGACCTGACCACAGCGTTGGATGAGTCGCTGGAATGGGACGGATTGCATTGTCCGCCATAGGCATTGGCAGCGTGGACTTCACCGATGTTGGCCTTGCGTTGCTGGTACATGGCTGACTGCCCTTCAAGGCGAGGCCATCTCGCCCTGAACCGGCTACCAAGCGCCGGGTACACGATGAGGCCCCGAGGTCAGCCATCTCGGTCCGCAACAGGGGCTCGCGGATCGACACAAGACTGCGGTCCCCCACCAACCGAGAGACGCTGGGCCGGCCATCCACGCACCGCGAGCCGGATTTCGTTACGGGCTCGGTGTCGGGACAGCTACAACGAGGTTCCATCGGGTCCACTTGCGTGTCCCGTATGACGTTCGTGTCCCGGTGAATGCCGCGGGCGCGTCTTCTGGGACGCCACTTCGGGCGCACGTGCTCTGACCTGTGGCGTTCTCGCACGCGGTTCCGCTTTCGGGACTGCTCNNTTCCGTTTGCACCGATCGAGGTTCCGCTTTCGGGACTGCTCAAGGAGGGGATCGGCCGTGCCAGACAAGCGGCTGATGCGGACGTCGCGGACTGGTCGTGATCGGGAGCGGTCCGCTCAGTTCGCGTGTGTCGGGGCCGTGTCGAAATGCCTGGCCAGCAGGGCGTCGAGTTGTTCGGGCGCCTCGTCGGGTATCCAGTGGCTGACACCCTCGAGCACCCTGTACGTGTATGGGCCCGCGACGAAACGTGGGGTCAGGGCAGCCCCTTTCGGCCCGATCGCTGTGTCACCTTGTCGCTCACGCCCGCCGGCGAGGCACTGGCCGACGCAGCAGTGGACGTCGCCGTCGCCATGGACGGCGATGCCGATATGTACGTCGATGCGGAAGCTGGCCACCCTCTCCCACGCCAAGGTACGGTGGCCAGGTAGAGGGTGGCCACCGGGTGCAGGTGAGACGCTGGTGTTGCCCAGTCCTTGACGACCAGTTGGGGAGAAGATCGGGTGTCATCGCGCGGATCCGGCGTCGCCGATCAGATGCGCGCGACGCTGTTCCGGCGTGGACGCAGGCCGGGACTGCGTACGGCGAAGACGACGCTTGCCGCTGTCCTGTCCTTCATCTTGGCCCAGCATCTGGGGACCAGCCCGGCGCCGGTGCTGGCTCCGCTGACAGCACTTCTCGTCGTACAGCTGACGATGTACGAGACAGTGGCCAGCGGTTTGCAGAGAGTCGCCAGCGTCGTGGCCGGAGTGCTTATTGCGGTCGGTGTCGCTTCCTATGTCGGGCTGACCTGGTGGAGTCTGGGGGCGGTCGTGGCTGCGTCGCTGATCATTGGCCGCCTCCTGCGCCTGGGCGCCCATCTGCTCGAAGTCCCGATCTCGGCCATGCTGGTGCTGGCAGTAGGCGGCGCGGAGGGCGCGGCCCTGGACCGGGTCTACGAGACGCTGATCGGAGCCGGCGTCGGTGTCGCCGTCAACGTGGTGATCGCAGCTCCCCTGTACGTGCAACCGGCTAGTGACGCGCTCGGTGAGCTGGCCGAGCGGATGGCAGCGTTCCTCAAACAGCTCGCCGATCAGCTGGATGCTGGGTGGTCCCGCGAGTCAGCCGACCGGATGCTGAACGAGGCCCGGCGCCTCGGTGACGACGTTGCGCACGCCGACCGGACGCTGGCTCGCGCCCAAGACAGTGCCAGGTTCAACCCACGCATTGCCCAGGCCCGCGAGGCACTACCGCGGCTGCGCACCGGGTTGACGGGGCTCGAGCACACCTACGTCACGATCCGCAACCTGTGCCGTTCCCTCCTGGACCGGACCTACTTCGTGCCCAGCGAGCAGGCGGAGACTGTGTACGACGCACAGGTCCGCAGTGTGCTCGCGCAGGTGCTGCAGGCTGCGGCGGATGCCATCGGGCACGTGTCCGTGGTGACATCCGGCACCGAAGCCCAGGACGCCGCCCGAACGGAGGTCGACCGGCGACTCTGCGAGCTGCACCGTCGCCGCGACCGGCTTGCCGAGCTCCTGCACGAGGAGTCGCGTGCGGACCGGGCGGTCTGGCAACAGCACGGCGCCCTGCTCACCGACCTCGACCGAATGCGGATCGAGGTAGAGGCCGCGGTCCGCCCACCCGAGCAGGCGTGGCGACCACCTCCGGTCATCGAGGGTCAACGGCGAGCGTTGCGGCGCATCCTCGCGGCTGTCCGCCAGCGCGCCGAGCGTCGGCGGCGCCGCTCCTGACCCAGCCCGCTGGACCCGTGAGATGGGGCGCCTCGGTCAACGCAGAGCTGGCCGCTGCTGAGGACGTCCTGAAGGAGGCGCTTCGCGACCGCGCACGCCTCCACTCGGTCATCCCGCCGGCGGGGGGGCCAGGACGTCGACATCGACAACGTGCGAGCGCCGGGGTGGCCGAGGTGGCTGCCAAGGTGCTCGCCTTCTGTAGGCGGTCGCATCGGAATGCCCAGGGGCACGTACCGTGTTAACGGGTCATGGACAAGGCGAACGCGCACCGGGCCGCTGCTCCAGCCATGGCCGTGCGGGAGGTACTGGCGACCGAACGGCTCCGGACACTGGCGCTTTGTCAGGCACTTCACAACGACTTCGACTCGATCGTCGAGGCTTCGACGTCGTCCAACGCCGATGACGAGCACGACCCGGAGGGTGCCACTGTGGCATTTGAACGGGCACAGGTCGTTGCGCTGCTGGCTCAGTCCCGATCACGACTGGACGACATCGACCAGGCCGTCCAGCGGTGCGAGCGGGGCAGCTACGGGATCTGCGAGGGCTGTGGCGAGGCGATCCCTGCGGAGCGACTCGCCGCGCGTCCAGCGGCACGGACCTGCCTTCGCTGCGCTGTTTGAACCTCCCACGGTTGCGCCCCGTCGCCGACCGCGTACCTAACCTCCGTGATCAGTACACCTTGCGTAGTGCGGGGGAGTACAGCTGCGCTGAGCTCGCCGAGTTGTTCGGCGTCGCCCGCTCTACCGTCTACCGGGCAGTGGAGCGGCAACGGCTTCGGGCGGCCGTGGGTGTTGGGAGCACCGATGGTTGATGCGTGTTTGTGGTTTCCCGCCGGCCTCACCCTGCGGGACAGCAACGCACTACCGGTGTCGGAGTATCCTTTGGCACGATCGAGGTTCGCGCTATGGCGATTGGCGCGTGTTGGCGCGCCGGGAAATGCGGGGGCGTTGGCTACCCGTTCTCACCTGACGGGATGCCGTTTCGGGTTCCCGACACGGGCCTTAGGCTGATCTTGGCTTGACGCCCGACGTCCAGTCCTCACCGGAGGCGCCACCGTGTTTCGCAAGGTTCTTGTCGCGAACCGTGGTGAGATCGCCGTGCGCGCCTTCCGGGCCGCCACGGAGCTGGGCGCTGCGACCGTCGCTGTTTTTCCCCACGAGGATCGCAAGAGCGAGCATGTGCTGAAGGCTGACGAGGCCTACGAGATCGGTGTGGTCGGGCATCCGGTCCGCAGTTACCTCGACCCGTCGGAGATCACCAGGGTTGCGCTCGAGGCTGGAGCGGACGCCGTCTACCCGGGCTACGGCTTCCTGTCTGAGAACCCCCTGCTGGCTGAGGCGTGTGCGGCCGCGGGTATCACGTTCGTTGGCCCGCCCGCAGACGTCCTGCATCTGACCGGCAACAAGGCACGTGCCATCGCGGCAGCCAAGGCTGCTGGGTTGCCGACGCTGAGGGGCAGCGCACCAAGCGATGATGTGGAAACGGTGCTCGCGTCTGCCGAGGAGATCGGGTTCCCGATCTTCGTCAAGGCCGTGGCCGGTGGTGGCGGGCGCGGTATGCGCCGGGTCGAGCGCCGAGAGGATCTCAAGGACGCGCTACTGGCTGCCATGCGTGAGGCGCAGTCCGCCTTCGGCGAGTCGACGGTGTTCCTGGAGGAGGCCGTGGTTGACCCACGCCACATCGAGGTGCAGATCCTGGCCGACGGCGCAGGCAACGTCATCCACCTTTTCGAGCGCGACTGCTCGGTGCAACGCCGGCATCAGAAGGTCGTCGAGATCGCACCCGCGCCCAACCTTGACCCGTCGCTTCGCGAGCAGATGTGTGCGCATGCTGTGGTCTTCGCCCGGGCGATCGGCTACGTCAACGCCGGAACTGTGGAGTTTCTGCTGGCACCCGATGGGCGTTACGTCTTTATCGAGATGAACCCTCGCATCCAGGTCGAGCACACCGTGACGGAGGAGGTCACCGACGTCGACCTGGTCGCTGCTCAGCTGCGGATCGCTTCAGGCGCAACGCTGCCCGAGCTGGGCCTGACCCAGGACGCAGTCAAGCTGCGTGGTGCCGCCCTGCAGTGTCGCATCACCACGGAGGACCCGGCCAACGGTTTTCGACCCGACACCGGCCGGATCACTGTCTACCGTTCGGCCGGCGGCGCCGGGGTGCGATTGGACGGCGGGACGGTCTTCGTCGGCGCCGAGATCGGTGCCCATTTCGACTCGATGCTGGTCAAGGTGACGTGCCGCGGCGCTGACTTCGACACGGCAGTCCGGCGCGCTCGCCGAGTGCTCGCCGAGTTCCGCATTCGCGGCGTCTCGACCAACATTCCTTTCTTGCAGTCCCTGCTCGACGAGCCCGACTTCGTCGCCGGCCGCTTATCGACCTCGTTCATCCAGGAGCATCCCGGGCTGCTCACCTCACGTGTCCCTGCCGACCGCGGTACCAAGTTGTTGACCTACCTGGCGGAGCTGACGGTCAACAGGCCCCACGGTCCCAGGCTGGCGATGGTCTCGCCTCGACTCAGGCTGCCAACGATCGACCTCGAGACACCTGCGGCACCGGGTGCGCGCGACCTGTTGCTGCGGGTCGGCCCCGACCAATGGGCTCGTGAGCTGAGGGGCCAGACAGCGGTCGGGGTGACGGATACGACGTTCCGCGATGCTCACCAGTCGTTGCTGGCCACGCGGGTGAGAACCCGCGACCTCATGCATGTCGCCAGCCACGTCTGTCGCCTGACACCGCAGCTGCTCAGCGTCGAAGCCTGGGGTGGCGCCACCTATGACGTCGCGCTGCGGTTCTTGTCCGAGGACCCGTGGGAGCGGCTGGCGCTGCTGCGTGGCGCCATGCCCAACCTGCCGTTGCAGATGCTGCTGCGTGGTCGCAATACCGTTGGCTACACGCCGTATCCAACCGAAGTCACCGAAGCGTTCGTCACCGAAGCGGCGAGCACGGGCGTCGACATCTTCCGCATCTTCGACGCCCTCAACGACGTCGACCAGATGCATCCGGCGATCCAGGCGGTGCGAGCCACTGGCACGGCAGTTGCCGAGGTGGCGCTGTGCTACACCGGCAACCTGAATGACCCTGGCGAGAAGCTCTACACCCTGGACTACTACCTCGCGCTGGCCGAGCGAATCGTCGAAGCTGGCGCTCACGTCCTGGCGATCAAGGACATGGCCGGACTGCTCCGCGCACCAGCGGCCGCCACCCTGGTCCGGGCTCTGCGAAGTCGTTTCGATGTGCCGGTGCACCTCCATACGCACGACACCGCCGGCGGGCAGCTCGCCACGTTGCTATCAGCCATCAACGCCGGCGTCGATGCGGTCGACGTGGCCAGCGCGCCGATGTCCGGAACGACCAGCCAGCCTTCGATGTCAGCCCTGATCGCCGCGACCGACGGAACCGAGCGCGAGACCGGCCTGAGCCTGCAGGCAGTGTGCGACCTCGAGCCGTACTGGGAGGGCGTACGCCAGCTCTACGCACCGTTCGAGTCCGGGCTCCCCTCACCCACCGGCCGGGTCTACACCCACGAGATCCCCGGCGGTCAGCTGTCCAACCTGCGCCAACAGGCAATCGCCCTGGGTCTGGGCGACAAGTTCGAGTCGATCGAGGACATGTACGCCGCAGCCAACAAGATCCTGGGCAACATCATCAAGGTGACACCGAGCTCCAAAGTTGTCGGTGACCTGGCCCTGGCTCTGGTGGGCGCCAACGCTGATCCGGCTGACTTCGAAGAGAATCCGACCAGCTATGACATCCCGGACTCAGTTATTGGCTTCCTCAACGGCGAGCTCGGCGACCCGCCCGGCGGTTGGCCCGAACCATTCCGCACCAAAGCGCTTCAGGGGCGCGCGACCCGCCCACAGGTCAGGGACCTCAACGCTGAGGGCGCCGCAGCGTTGGCTGCCGACCCGCGGAACACGTTGAACCGCCTGTTGTTCCCCGGACCGAGCGAGGATTTCGCCAGGTCTCGAGAGTCCTATTCCGACCTGTCAATCCTGGGCACCAGCGACTTCCTTCACGGCCTGGAGGTCGGGACCGAACACGAGGTCGACCTCGAGCCCGGCAAGCGGCTCCTCCTGGGTGTGCAGTCCGTCAGCGACCCTGACGAACGTGGCCTGCGCACGGTCATGTGTACGGTCAACGGCCAACTACGACC
This sequence comes from Micrococcales bacterium, assembly GCA_003132125.1. Classification (GTDB taxonomy): domain Bacteria; phylum Actinomycetota; class Actinomycetes; order Actinomycetales; family Dermatophilaceae; genus UBA4719. The sequence goes on from PKWT01000194.1 coordinate 6,561, forward strand.
CGTGCAAGTCCGCGACAAGTCCATTTCGGTCAACGTGCCGCACGCCGAAAAAGCCGACGCCTCACAACCCGGTCAGATCGCCGCGCCGTTCGCCGGAGTCGTATCCCTCGCGGTGGAGGTTGGCCAACACATCAACGGGGGAGACGTCGTCGCCACGATCGAGGCGATGAAGATGGAGGCTGCAATTACCACCCCGGTCGGCGGAACGGTCCAGCGTCAGGCCATCGGCGCACAGCAGCAGGTCGAGGGCGGAGACCTTCTGATCGTCGTCGAAGCAGCCCAAGTTGAATCACCGGCAGGAAGCGCACCTGGTGGCTTTGCGTAGTGCGGGGAAGTACAGCTCCGCTGGGCTCGCCGAGTTGTTCGGCGTCGCCCCCTCCACCGTCTACCGGGCAGTGGAGCGAGAACGGCTTCGCGCGGCCGTGGGTGGTGGGAACACCGATGGTTGATGCGTGTTTGTGGTGTCCCGCAGGCCACACCCCTGCGGGACAGCAACCCACCACCGGTGTCGGAGTCTCCTTTGGCACCGATTGAGGTTCCGATTACGATGACAGCACTAGAACCGGACTTGTCGGGCACCGGGCTTCCTTCGCCTGCGTTGGCTCGCCAGTTTTGGGAGCCAACAGAGGGCGAAGTGCACCCGGCAGAACGCTTGCTCGGTGCCGGCAGGCCGGCCACCTTCACGCGGCCGTCGTGATCGAATGGGTGAACAGTCCGCTGTGCGCTGCCGAGAGCGGCTCAGTCCCCGATCAGCCCTGTGGCCGTTGAACCAGCAGACCGCGCGCTGGATAACCCCGGCCCAAGCCGTGAACCGTCCCACTTGTTTGACCCCAAGAGACCACCGTTGCGACGACCGCCTGAATTCGCCCCCACTGTCCTCACCCCCTCGAAGCGGTCCGCGAGGGCGTGGGCACGCTCGGTGTCGGGGTCACTCACCGCAACGAGCGTCGAGTTGGCGAATCGGTGAGCGATGCGTTCGGCATGGTCACCGCCCATCATCCCCACACCGATGATCCCCACCCGCAGGTTCTGGCCCAGCATCTACTTCTCCGCTTCCTCAACGAACTCGTCCGCGTCGGGGTCCCCGCCGAAGAGGTCACCGTGGCGCACGGTATGCGCCTCCGCGACCTTGGCGGGGTCGGACCCGGCCAGCTCGTGGCTGAGCTCCTCGAGCTCCTGCCCGCCGGCCATCTCGGCGGTCAGCTGTTCGAGCGAGAGCTGGCTGCGATGGGCGTCGAGGACGACCCTGCCCAACTTGAGGATGACGAAGTGGTTGCCGACGAGATAGGCGTGGTGCGGGTTGTGGGTGATGAAGATGACCCCGAGCCCGGCGTCACGCGCCTTGACGATGTACTTGAGCACCACGCCGGACGCCTTGACGCCCAGAGCGGCGGTCGGCTCGTCGAGGATGATGACCCGGGCGCCGAAGTAGACGGCGCGGGCGATCGCGACGACCTGGCGTTGACCACCGGACAGGCTGCCCACCGGGCGGTCCAGGTCGGGGATGACGATGCCCATCTTCGTCAGCTCGTCGCCCGCGATCTGCTTCATCCGCGCGACATTGAGGAACAGTCCCTTGCGGATCTCGTTGCTGAGGAAGAAGTTCCTCCACACCGACATGAGGGGAGCAAGGGCAAGGTCCTGGTACACGGTGGCGATCCCGACGGCCTGCGCCGCCCGAGGAGACCCGAATACCCTGGAGATACCGTTCAGTTTCATCGCGCCCTCGGAGTAGTCGTGCAACCCCGAGATGATCTTGATGAGCGTGGACTTCCCGGCGCCGTTGTCGCCAAGCACGCATGTGACCTCACCCTGGCGCACGACGATGTTGACCCCCCGGAGGGCGTTGACGTTGCCGTAGCTCTTGCCGATGTTGTCGAGCTCGAGGATCGGGCGGTCGGCGGAGTCTCGCTCGAACTTGGTCTCTGCAAGCGTGCTCATCACGCATCAGCCTTCTTCTTGACGTAGAGGTTCACGAGCGTCGCGAGGATGAGCATGACCCCGAGGAACGTCTTGAACCAGTCGGGATCCCAGCCGGCGTAGGTGATGCCCAACTGGGTCATTCCGAAGATCAGCGCACCGACCGTCGCTCCGACGACCGAGCCGTACCCGCCGGTGAGGATGCACCCACCGATGACGGCCGCGATGATGTAGATGAACTCGTTGCCCACGCCCTGGCCGGACTGGACGTTGTTGTAGTTGAACAGCATGTGCATACCGAGTAGCCAGGCGCAGAACCCGACGAACATGAAGAGGGCGATCTTGGTCGCCGTGACGGGAACGCCGACCGCGCGTGCTGCGGACGAGTCCCCGCCCGAGGCGAAGATCCAGTTCCCATACTTCGTGCGCAGCAGCAGCCACGTGCCGAGGATGGTGAGGACTGCCCAGTAGATCACCGTGATGTTGATGGTCACCGGGCCGATGGTGAGGTTCGTCGCGAAGACGGCCTTAGCGCTGTTGAACCCGCTCATGTCGTTGAGCGAGTTCGATGAGACACCACCGGTGACGATCCGGGTGACCGCCAGGTTGACGCCCTGGAGCACGAAGAACGTGCCCAGCGTGACCAGGAAGCTCGGCAGCCCGGTCTTGTAAAGCAGCCAGCCGTTGAATGCCCCGATAGCGAGGGAGACGACGAGGGCGAGGAAGACCCCTACCCAGACGTTGAGGCTGAAGTACCACGCGATGTGCGCAGCGGCGAGCCCGGACGTCGTCACGGCCACACCGGCCGACAGATCGAACTCCCCGCCGATCATGAGCAGCGCGACGGCGACGGCCATGATGCCGATCGCCGAGGAGCCGTACAGGATCGTGCCGACGTTCGCGAGGTGGCGGAACGCCGGCGCCACCGCGAAGAAGAGCACGGCGACGGCGATGGCGGCGATGAGTGCCCCTACCTCGGGGCGGCCCAAGAAGAGGGCCGCCGCCGAGCGGGTCGCGACGCGGTCGTCGGTCGGTGTGGTCGTGACGGACGCCATGTCAGGTCACCGGGTGCCGCTGGTTGCGAACTTGGCGACCGCTGCGATGTTGGACGAGTCGATGAAGGCCGGACCCGTCGCAACGTTCTGGCCACCACCGATGGTGTCGCCGTTGTTGATGTCCAGCCAGATGGAGTCGACAGCGAGGTATCCCTGCAGGTAGGGCTGCTGGTCGACCGCCCACTGGATGGAGCCGTTCTGGATAGCGGCGACGAGCTCCTTGTTGGTGTCGAAGGTCCCGATCTTCGCCTTGCTACCCGCGGCGCTGACGGACTTCACCGCGTCGAGGGCGATGGGCGCACCGAGCGCGACGACGAAGTCGACGGTCGGATCCTGGGTGAGTTTAGCCTGGATCGTGGTTGTCACTTGGGAGGCGTCGGTGCCGTTGACGTAGATCGTGGTGACCTTCACACCCGCGGCACCCTGCTTGACACCGTCACAGCGGTCGACCAGCTGCTGCTGGCCCTGGGTCTGGATGACGCAGATGATGTTCTTGTCGCCATCAGCGACGGCACGCTTGCCCACCGCGATGCCGGCATCCTTCTCGCCCTGGCCGAAGTAGCCGATCGCGCCTAGGGCGAGGGCGTCGGGACCGCCGGCGTTGAACATGCTCACCGGGATTCCGGCCGCGACGGCCTTCTTGATCTCGGCGCTGAGGGCACCGGTGTTGGGGTTGGTGAGCGCGATCCCGTCAACCTTGCTGTCGATCGCGGCCTGGATGAGCTGGGCCTGCTTCGCGGCGTCAGGGTCGCTGGAGTACTGGAGGTTGACGTTGTCCTTCGCCGCCGCGGCCGCGGCCCCCTTGCGGATGATGTCCCAGAAGGTGTCCCCTGGCGCGGCGTGGGTGATCATCTGGATGGTGATCTTCGGGGTGCTGGCGGTGCCGGCGGTGCCGG
>PKWT01000251.1 GCA_003132125.1 Micrococcales bacterium
GGCGGCGAGTCATCGAAATGGGCGGTCAAGGCCAAGGGCATCGCCAAGGCGGTCGTCTACCTGGTGCTCGCGTGGACCAGCTTCAGCTTTGCCAAGGGGCAACCCAGCAGCAGCAAAGCCCAAAGCGCCGACTTCACGGCAACCCTGCTTCAGCACACCGGTGGCCGGTTGCTCGTGGCCGTGATCGGTGTGGTCGTCATGGGGGTCGGCGCCTACCACGCAGTCAAGGGCTGGACCAAGAAGTTCCTCTTGGACCTGAGCGAGAATCCCGGCGCCGTTGCGACCCGCGCGGGGGTGGTCGGCTACATCGCCAAAGGCATCGCCCTGGCAGTGGTTGGTGCCCTTTTCATCACCGCAGCGGCTCAGAACTCATCGAGCAAAGCCACCGGTCTCGACGGGGCGCTGCGCTCACTGCGTCAGCAAGCGGTCGGGCCCTGGCTCCTGACCGCGGTCGCCCTCGGCATCGCGGCATACGGCGTCTACAGTCTGGCGCGTTCGAGGCATGCACGCGTCTGAGCCCACGTCGTCCCGGAAGGAGCGTCCTCCTAGAAGGAGCGGCGCATCTTGAGGCTGACGGGCCGTCCATCGGGGTCGTAGAGGAGATGGTAGAGCGGTGTAGCCCAGGCCCTGGTGAAAGGGGTCAGCGCCCCGTCGTTTATGGGCCGCAGCCGACCTGGCGGCCGGGCACCTTGGCATCCCCCGTCATACCAGCGCTGTAGTGCGTTGGCGCAGTCGGCCAGGGCCGTGAACATGTGTGCCAGGTCGTGCAGATCGTCCACCTGCCCGTCTCGTTCGAGATGTTCATCGGCGAGGTTCAGCCGAAGTTCCCGCGCGTACTCAGGGTGGTAGACGGCTGCGGACAGTTCGGAGTCGTGAGTCCAGGACCGGCGGTTGAAGTTGTCGGACCCCACCGAGGCCCACTGGTCGTCGATGATGCAAACCTTCGCGTGCACGTAGACGGGAACCCCCTCTGGGCTTTCAAGGCCATAGAAAGCGACTCTTCCCGGTGCCGCGTTGCGTAGCGTCGCGATCGCCCGCTCGCGCCCGAGCAAGTTCGGTGGTTTGGAGATGCGGCCATCCTGGTCGGGGAACCGCGGGAGCACCGCGATCAGGTGCAGCTCGGAATTGCGCTGCAGCGCCGCCGCGAACATGGCCGCGACCTCCGGCGACCACAGGTACTGGTCCTCGATGTAGATCAGGCGCCGCGCTTGGTTGACGGCCTTGGCGTATCCGCGTGCGACGCTTCTCTCTCCTCGAGGTGCGAACGGGTAGCCACCTGCGCGGCTCGGATAGGTACGCAGCAGCTGCACCGGATGATGCCCAACTGGTTCGGGGTCGGCTTGCTGGGGCGGCAGCGGCGTCCGTGTGGGGTTGTCGTGTCTGACGCGGTCCGCGAGCCAACGCATCGGGCTGCGGCTGAGAGCCTGGGGGTCTTCCCATCGTTCACGAAAGACCGTCTCGACGTCGCCGACGGCCGGTCCGCTGATGGCCAGCTGGACGTCGTGCCACGGTGGTCGTGGCCCGTAGACAGCGGCCATCGGCTGTGGTTGGGGATCGCCCCCATGGGCCGAGTCGTCGCGGCGGCCGTGGCACAGGTCGATGCCTCCGAGGAAGGCGATATCGAGGTCGGGCCGCTGCCGGTGGCGTAGGATGACGAACTTCTGATGGTGAGACCCCCCGATGCGCACCCGCATGTCAAGAAGACATTCGCCGCCGGCGTCATTGATCTCATCGCCCAGATGTCGGTTCTCCGCGGCGGAGAAGGCCAGTCCATCCCAATGGGAACGCCATAGGAGTCCGCGAACGTCCACGCCGCGACGGGTAGCGTCGGCGAATACCTTTCCTATCTCTGTGTCCGGCATACCGGCGAGGCGTTCGTTCGAGTCACCGCGCCAGTCAGCGAACATCAGCAGGTCACCATCGCGCATCTGCGTCACCCGGTGGTTCAGCTCGGCGAAGTACGTCGCGCCATGGATCAGCGGACGCACCAGATTTCCCTCGGTCCAGGCCAGGTCACCCTGATGGCGACTCTCCAGTCGGGTGGAGGGGTTTCCGCGTTCGCCGGGGCTCAGGAACCACTGTGTCGTGCGCATCCGATCCCTCCTTGCTATGTCGGTGACGAACGTGTCGGCCAGTGGGTGTCCGCTGGTGGCGCACCCGTGGTCGTCGGCGTTCCAAGAGGGCGCATCTCCTCACCGTACGGTGATCCCCGTCACCGTCCGCTGCACAGGGGTGATCTCTTGGGTCGCGAACGCAGCGCGGCGGGGGACCTTAGCCCCTGCCCGCAGGCTTCTTGCTCCGGTGACGATCGAGCTAGGTGACAGCAGCTGGTCCTGAAGGACCGTGCCACTCGCAGAGAGGTTGCGCACCCCTGAAACTCCTGAGCGGAGCTGACGGCAAGCAGCGACATATGACCGTCGCTGCGGTGGCGAGCCGTGCCGCGAATCGAGCTCGTCGTCCCTCGCAGGTGGTGACGCGGTCTCCACTGTTTCGGGTCCTGCTTCTGACTGCCGCCACTGCCGTCTGGGGATCGGCCTTCGTGGTGACCAAGGGAACGTTGACAGGAATGTCGGCAGCCGGGTTTCTGACCTGGCGGTTCGGGATCGCAGCGGTCGTGCTGGCCCTGGTGGGGTTGAACCGGAATCGAGCGATGAGCGCCAGGGACGTGAGTCATGGAGTGCTGCTCGGCGTCTTCCTTGCCTCTGGTTTTCTCCTACAGACCACAGGCCTGCGCGACGTCTCTGCGGCGTTGTCGTGGTTCCTCACCGGCACGATGGTCGTCCTGACGCCGCTCATGGCCGCCGCGGTGTTCAAGGAGCGGGGTGGCCGCGGCAGGTTGGGTCGCGGTCCTGGTGGCGATGTGCGGCATCGCCCTGCTGACGCTGCCGGGGTGGGCCATGGGCCTCGGTGGGGTGCTGACCGTTGGCGGGGCGGCGTGCTTCGCGCTGCACATCGCCGGTCTGAGCAGGTGGGCAACGACAATCAACGCCTTCGGGCTCACAGCGCTCTCCGTGGCGGTCGCCGCCGGCTTGTGCGCGTGCGTGGCGATCGTGAACGGTGGTCCTGGTGTGCCGCCGACACCGTCCGCTTGGTGGTCCGTGCTGTATCTGGCCGTCGTTGCGACCTGCGTGGGGTTCGCCGTACAGGCATGGGCGCAGTCGGGGTTGAGCGCAACCCAAGCCGCGGTCGTGATGACGCTCGAGCCTGTCTTCGCCGCAGGGCTGGCCGCCGCTGTCGGTGGTGAACGGCTCTCAGTCGTAGCCATCGCGGGCGGTCTGATCGTCGTCGTGTCGATGTTCATTGCCGAGCTCGGGTCGCGCAGATGCTGCGACGCCATGTCGCCGCGCGTCGAGTGCTGCTAGGTATCCGAGGGACCTTCGACCCTGCCTGCGCGCGCCGTAAGGCAACACGATGGCCATGCCAGGCAACGGGCCTGGCAGGCGCCACCGGAGGGCAGGAAGATGACCTCAGCTGAGACGCGACTGACTCCACGGAACGAGCAGTCCAGGCCGGGAGGGGTTGACCTGATGCCCGTCGTCGTCGTCGAGGGCCTACGCAAGAGCTACGGCGGTGTCGCCGCGGTCGACGGGCTCGATCTCACGATCCAGTCGGGTGAGGTGATCGCCCTGCTCGGACCGAACGGCGCCGGCAAGACGACCACCGTGGAGATCCTTGAGGGCTACCGCAAACCCGATGCGGGCACGGTCTCCGTGCTCGGTATGAACCCGCAGACCGGCGGGCGCGCCTTCCGAGAACGGATCGGCGTCGTGCTCCAGGAGGCAGGCTTCGAGGANNGATGTGATCAGCCTGGTCGGGCTCGAGGAGAAGGCCGACGCGCGGGTCAGGACCCTGTCCGGTGGACAGCGCCGGCGACTGGACCTGGCGCTCGGCATCGTCGGTGGCCCCGAGATGCTGTTCCTCGATGAGCCGACCACGGGCTTCGACCCGTCAGCGCGCCGCAAGGCCTGGGACCTGGTCGACCGGCTCCGCGACCTCGGTGCGACCATCCTGCTCACGACCCACTACCTCGACGAAGCCGAGCATCTGGCGGACCGGGTTGTGGTCATCGACCACGGACGGATCGTCGCGCAGGGCACGCCCGAGCAGCTCACGGCGTCCGCCGGCCTCGCGACGGTGATCTCCTTCCGGCTCCCGGAGAACGTGGCAGCCGGCGACCTGCCCCTGATCGGCGAGGATCTTCGCATGGCCGGCACCCTGGTCGAGGTGCGCACCCGGTCCGCCACGACCGACGTCAACACACTCGCCGCGTGGGCGGTGGGCCGCGGCATCGAGCTCGAGAGCCTCACCCTCGCGCGGCCGAGCCTCGAGGACGTCTACCTCGACCTCGTGAAGGAATCGGCCGAAGGGGAAGAAGTGCAGGTCGGGTCATGAGACGTGACGGCGGCATCCTCCTGCGCCAGGTTCGGCACGAGCTGGCCAGCCTGCGGCGGAACCCGGTCACCCTGATCCTGAGCATCGGCTTCCCGCTGCTGTTCTTCATCCTCATCGCGGCACTGGTCGGCAACGAGACCCTCGACTCACGCAACGGGGTCCGTCTCGCCCAGTTCCTCGCCCCTGGCTTCGCCTCGTTCGGCGTCGTCATGGCCACGTTCTCGTTTCTCGCCTTCGGATTCGCCGTGGCGCGCAGCACCGGCGTGCTCAAGCGCCAGAACGGCACACCGCTGCAGCCTTGGGCGCTGCTCGGCGGGCGGATCGGGGCTGCGCTCATCCTGGGCCTCACGGCCACGGTCCTCGTGATCGCCACCGGCGTGGTGTTCTACGACGTCCAGCTGTTCGCTCGCACCCTGCCCGCCGTCATCGTCACTCTTGTGATCTCGGCCGCGACCTTCAGCGCACTGGGGCTCGCAGTTGCCGTCCTCCTGCCGACCCCGCAGGCGACCCTTGCCGTGACCAACGGGATCGTCATCCCCCTTTCCTTCTTCTCGGACATCTTCTTGTTCTCAGGGTCGCCGCCGGCCTGGATGTCGACCATTGGCTGGCTCTTCCCGCTCAAGCACCTGGTGAATCTCTTCGGCGACGCTCTCAACCCACATCTCACGGGCAACGGCTTCCAGCTGGACCACCTCGCCGCGATCCTCGCGTGGGGTGTGGCTGGTGCCCTCGTCGCCGCCTGGGGCCTGCGGCGAGAACGCGACCGCGCGACGGCGGCTGCGCGTCCGTCCCGTCGCCGGACACCGGCGGCGGACGCCACACCTCGCCGTACCACCTCACCGTCGGTGCTCGCCCTGGTCGGCAGCCAGATCGGGCACGCCAACACGGTGCTGTGGCGGAACTCGTCGTCGGTGTTCTTTGCAGTCGTGTTTCCGGTCCTGCTGGTGGCGATCATTCCTACGGTCAACGGTGGCGGTGACGTCGTGATGTCAGATGGGCAGACGCTCGGTGCCTTCTTCGCCGCGACGATGGCCGTCTACGGCGCGGCCGTGACGGCCTACGTCAACATGCCGCAGGGGCTGGCCGAAGCCCGCGACCTGGGCGTGCTCAAGCGGGTGCATGGCTCCCCCCTTCCGACTGTGGCCATGCTGGTCGGGAGGGTTGCCGCCGCGTTGGTGGTTGCCCTGCTGACGCTGGCGGCCATATACACGGTCGCGGGGTTCATGTACGGGGTGGGGATCCCGCCGGCGTGGCCGGCAATGCTCCTGACATTCGTCGCCGCCACCATCTGTTTCGCTGTGCTCGGGCTCGCCGTCATGTCCCTCATCCGGTCGGCTGAGGCTGTTATCGGCGTCGCGCTCGGCACGCTGCTCCCTCTGTGCTTCATCTCTGACGTGTTCGTCAATGGCGCTGCGTTCCCGCCCTGGCTCGACCACATCTCCTGGTTCTTCCCGCTGCGCCACGCCACCGGAGCGATGACCACCGCCACGTCGACCAACGTCGTCGGCTCCGGTCTGTCCTGGGATCACTTGGGGGCGATGCTGGCCTGGACACTCGTGGGCCTCATCGTGGTGGCCTGGCGGTTCAGCTGGGTGAACCTTGAGCCGAGCCGACGTCGTCGCTCGGCCAAACCTGGCGTCGCGCCGCTAGCGCAGGGCGGTGTCTGAAAGCGTGGCCGAGGCTCCGATCAGACAGGAGACCAACCGTGGATGAGTCGAGGCCCGATTCAGAGGTGGGCCTGGTCGATAGCGGACTGCAGGGACTGTAGGTATCCGTCTGTGGTCACCGTGGCTCCCGAGATCGTGTCGATGGCCGCAGACTGTTGTTGAACGACCTCCTGGTCGAGGATGGGCAGCGCGTAGTTGTTGATCATGGCGTCGCGATTGTTGTTCTGTGGGTACTGCACCGCCCTCGACTGGGTGATCTTGCCGCCCTGCACCGTGATCTGCACCTGGACGGGTCCCCACCGGGTGCTTGCCACGTCGCCGGTATAGACGGCCGGGCTCGTTCCGGACGTCGAGGATCCGCCGTTGTTCGAAGACTTGGGCTGGGCCGAGCCAGCAGTCGCGGGTTGCTGCACGAAGGGGCTGCCCGCGACCGTGGCGCTGTCGGTGGAGGTGTGGTAGCTGAAGAGGAGCACCAGGATTGTGATGGTGGACAGCACGGCGGTGACGATGCGTCGCATGGCTCTCCTCTCCGCTTCGCCTACCGCGGCGTGGCTCATCGCTTCAAGGGTCGCCGAGCAACTTTGGGGATTCCTGAGTTGGTCCGGTGAATCTGCTGTGAGACGTCACTGCTGTGTGATCTGTCGCTGAAGACCGAGGAAGGGCGCCGCCCCAGCGCGATCGTCACGTCAGAGAAACCGCCACTGTCTTGTCATCGATGAACAGCGACCTGCCTTGGTGGCCTTCGAGTGTGATGTGGAGGCTGTGCAGGTCGTCTACTTCGCCGATGACCCGCTCCGTGAACATGTCGAACACGGCGGAGCCGGGAGTCAGATGCGCCGAGGTGATGGTTCCCACGATCGGGTCTGGGGAGAAATTCAGCACGGTGACCTGGTGCTTGCCCGGCTGGCTGAGCTTGTGCACCATGACGAGCATCGCCTTGTTCGACACCTCCGGCACGTCAATCTGCGAGCTGGTGGCGATGCCATAGCGCTTGCGAAGTTTGAGAATGAGTCGAAGCTGGGAGACGAACGAGTTGGGGTCCTTGAGCTGTTGGGGCAGAGGCCCGTACATGCTCACCGCCCTGGGCATCCCAGACGCCGAACGAACCGCGTCAGGCTGGACTCCCATGAGGTCGTACGCGGATCGGTGGATCCAGCGGGTATCCCCTGTCGCCAGCAGTGACGTGATCTCGCCCGGGTCGATGGTCAGCATGCCCAGCAGATCCCAGCCCGACAACGAGAAGACTCCCGGCTGCAGCGCGTTGAACATCACCAACAGGAGGTGTGCCTGCCTGATCTTGCGTATCTGCTCGTCGGTGAGGTCGTCGATGCTTGTGTAACCGAGGGCTGCGGCGATCACGGTGCCCGTGGTCGAGGCAATTCCGTTCGTCGAGAAGATCTGGTTGTACGGCGCCGACTCGCCGGTGAGGTGGTCGCAGAGGTCTTGACGAATGGTCTCCGCGAGGGCTCCGCCCCTGATCTCCTCACCGTGGTAGGTGTAGAGGTCATCGTGGTGCATCGTCGCGAAGTGGACGAGCTCATAGGTCAGCTCGTCATGGTTCTGCAGGGCGTGGACCAGCTGAACGGGGTCGACGCCCAACGTCAGCGACTCGTTCAACGTCAGCCGCAGGAACTCGGTGTCGGCCATGGCCAGCGCATGCTGATATGCGGGCCGGTTGACGAAGTCGTATGACAGATCGGCCCCGGCTTCGGAGGTGACCTTGATGTCGTCGATCGTCAGGTTCAGCTCCTGGAAGGTGAAGCAGCCGACCTTGCGAACCATGCTGGCGATCATCTGATTCGCCGCGTCCGAGAGGGGGTGGCCCTCGGACCAGGCAGGCAGTCCCAGCACGCTCTTCTCTACACCGAGGAAGCCGTTGGCGTCGAGGCGCAGGGCGCCGGAACCCAGGTCGCTCAGCGAGTGCAGCGCATCGCCGATGACCATACGCATGCCGGCAAACGTTGGATCGAGCCAGTTGATCGACGGCTGACCCTGCTTGAAGTAGTGGAGATACACCCATCGGCGCTCGACTCCATCGGGACCGGTGACTGGCGCGGTGGCGCTCCAGTTCGTGTCCTTCACCCCGGGCTGGTGGAAGATGACCCGTTTCAGCTTGCCGATGATGTAGCCGCTCTTGTCGAGCTCGTCCTCGGTCTCGAGATTGATGTTGGTCGAGTCGCGGCCGGGAGGGACGTCCGGCAGGAGCCGCCAGTCGGCCGGCTCGATCTCGACCATGTGGTAGATGCCTGGGTAGTCAGACACCTTCATCTCGGCCAATCGGAAGTCCGCCCCTTTGCCGGTGTGACCCGGAACGATGTCGTCGATGATGGTTCCGTTGTGTTCGCCCGCCACCTCGCACATGGTCCGAAACTCGGCTTCTGTGCCGAACGCCGGATCGATCTGCGTACCTATACGGTCGAAGTGTCCATCGACGCTCGGGGTTGATGACCACCCGCGGATACCCCCCGCGAGTTTGACCGGACCGGTATGGAGCCCCTGGATTCCTATGCGCTGGAACGTTTCCCACAGCTCGAAGTCGCCGAGCGTGGCCAGGAATGAGCGACCGGGTCGGCCGATGACCGAGATCGGGTATGCCGTGAACCATACGGAGGCCGTCTGGATGGCAGAACGTGGGTCCGGGTTGGCGAATGGATTCTGGAACATGCTTCCCTGGCCGGAGAACTGACCTGCGATGGCGTTGGCATCGTGGAGCATCGACTGTTGTCTGAGCCACTCAACGTATGCCGGGTTCGAACCCACCGGTTCGCCGAGCTGTTCTGCTGGACGGACCTGCCCGCCCCGAAGGCGAGCTTTGGGTCGCAGGTGCCGGGGGCGTGCGGGGTAGAACTGCTCCGCATACGTGATCTCGGTCGGCTCGTGGCCGTGGAGCTTGGCCGCACCGTGCTCTACCCTGCCGAGCTCGGTCAGACCCTCCTCGGTCACGCTGTCGCTTCTCATTCGACTCTCTCTTCTTGTCCGAAGTCCGTGATGCTCCACGCTAGTTGGCTGCGGTCGCCGCTGCGAATGGCATGGTCCCGGTGGCGTGGCTGGAGGTCTCAGGGTGGGGAAGGCGACCGCACGTTTTGTGCGGTTTGATCCGTATTGTCTGAAGCAAGCTCACCGGCGCATTCCGTCGCCGACGAAGGTGGCCTGACGGTTCAGCTCAGCGGAAGGCCGCCGGGCAGGTCACCGGACTCGAATCATTCGGCGATGTGCGGGTCGATCGATGAGGCGCAGGGCTGCCGGNNCTGCCAGCGAACCAACCCTGATTTCCGGTCTGGGCCCTCGACCGTGTATCTTTCACGACGCGTCACCGGGTGGAGCGCTCGCCCGGATGCCCCTATAGCTCAGACGGTAGAGCGTCTCCATGGTAAGGAGAAGGTCAACGGTTCGATTCCGTTTGGGGGCTCGGTTCGAAGCATGGGCGGTCGCCCTGAGCGTCAGCTGGCGGCCGTCACAGCCTCCGGATTCCTGGCGGGGTAGCTCAGGTGGTTAGAGCACACGACTCATAATCGTGGTGTCGCGGGTTCAAGTCCCGCTCCCGCTACTGGCTCGATTTCGGGTTTGCCCCTGGTATCGCGTAATCTGGAGCGTCGCCGCGCGAGCTGGTGGCCACCCAGATCTTTTCAGGTTCACTTCAGTTCTTCCTTGAGTTTCGAGAGCAGGTTCCCCGCGTGGCTAGCAAGAGCTCCGACGTCCGACCCAAGATCACGATGGCTTGTGTGGACTGCAAGGACCGCAACTACATCACCAAGAAGAACCGCCGCAACAACCCTGACCGGTTGGAGCTCGCCAAGTTCTGCCCGCGCTGCACCAAGCAGACCACGCACCGCGAGACCCGCTGATCCGCAGCGTTCCCTGACGGCCGAGTCCTACCGGTCGAGCGAGCCGCTTGCGATCCATGCTTCTGCGACCGTCTCTGCCATCGGCAGGGGCGGTCGTTGCTGTTACCCCCCGCCGCCGTCCCGCCCAGCCCCTAGGGTGGTCGCCATGGCCGTCAACTCAAGCTTCACCGGGCACACCTACCCGGCCACCCCTCCGTATGCCGTGGGCCGGGAAAAGATTCGCGAGTTCGCCGAGGCGGTGGGCGCCAATGACCCCGTGCACACCGACCGGGCATACGCCCGTGCGCGCGGCTATCGCGACGTCATCGCTCCCCCCACCTTTGCTGTCGTGATCGCCCAGCAGTGCGACCGGCAGTTCATCGCTGACCCGGAGGCGGGCATCGACTTCAGCCGGGTCGTTCACGGCGAGCAGCGGTTTGTCCACCACCGTCCGCTCACTGCCGGTGACGAGATCGTTGGCGTACTGACGGTTGACTCGGTGAGGGAGACCGGCGGGCATGCGATGGTCACCACTCGCAGCGAGCTGTCCACCCTCGAGGGCGAGCCGGTGTGCACCGCCACCTCGACCATCGTGATCCGCGGAGGGGAGTGAGCTGATGAACAGAGCAGTGCTGTCAGTGAGTGACGTCGAGGTAGGTCGGGCTCTGCCCCCGCTGGCGATCCATATCAGCCGCGAGAACCTCGTGCAGTACACCGGCGCCAGCCTGGATCGCAACCGCATCCACTGGGACGAACGCTTCGCCACGTCCGTGGGGCTTCCGGACGTCATCGCCCACGGCATGTTCACCATGGGCTCGGTGATCAACATCGTGAGTGACTGGGTCGGGGATGCCGGTCGGATCGTGGAGTACGGCACACGTTTCACCAAACCCGTGGTGGTGCCCTACGACAGCGGCGCTGACGTCGTGGTGACCGCGGTGGTCGCGGCGGTCGACGACCAGACCAAGCGGGCGACGGTCGAGCTCACCGCAATGTGTGGCACGGACAAGGTGCTCGGCCGGGCCACTGCCGTCGTCGTCCTCGACTGACTGCGCTCATGCGAGAGGAACGTGACCTCCGGCTCTCAGGCTTGACCACCATGCGAGTGGGTGGCCCGGCACAACGCCTGGTTACCGTTGACACCGCTGACGAGCTGGTCAACTCCATCCGCGCGGTTGACGACGCCGACGAGCCATTGCTGGTCGTCGGGGGCGGCTCGAACCTGGTCGTCTCCGACGAGGGCTTCGCGGGTTCGGTGGTCCACATCGCGACGAGTGGGATCACTGTCGAGTCCTCCGGTCCTCACGGCGTCGCGACGATCCGCGTTGCCGCTGGTGAGGTCTGGGACGACGTGGTCGTCCGGGCTGTCGCCGAGGGATGGTCCGGTATTGAGGCGCTCTCCGGCATCCCGGGCCGCGCGGGCGCAACCCCGATCCAGAACGTCGGCGCCTACGGCCAGGAGGTCGCCCAGACCATCACGGCGGTTCGCGTCTGGGACCGTCGCGAGCAAAGGGTCCACACCTTCGACAACGCCGACTGCGGGTTCGCCTATCGCCACTCGCTCTTCAAGACGGAGTCCCGCTACGTCGTCCTCGACGTGGTGTTCCAGCTCAGGCTGGCATCGCTGTCCGCGCCCGTCGCCTATGCAGATCTGGCGCGCGCGCTCGACATCGAGGTGGGGGAGCGGGTGCCGCTTGAGGATGCCCGTGCGGCCGTGCTGGACCAACGCCGTCAGCGGGGGATGGTCCTCGACCCCGCGGACCACGACACATGGAGCTGTGGCTCGTTCTTCGCCAACCCGATCATCTCCGCCGGCGCGTATGCCGAGCTGCAGGGTCGCGCCCAGAGCCGGCTGGGCGCCGCCGACAGCCCGGTCGTCGTGCCACGGTTTGACACTCCGGACGGCCTCATCAAGACCAGTGCTGCATGGCTGATCGACAGGGCAGGGTTCGGCAAGGGATACGGCATACCGGGCCCGGCCGCGCTGTCGACCAAACACACCCTTGCCGTGACCAACAGGGGTTTTGCGACCGCCGCAGACATCGTCGCACTGGCCCGTGAGGTCCGCGACGGCGTTCGCGACGCCTTCGGCGTGAGCCTGGTGAATGAGCCGGTTCTCGTTGGACTCTCGCTCTGACTCATATGTCTGCTCAGTTCAGACCGCTTTGCTCAGTTCGAACCGCTTCTCGTACGCCGATTGGCCAATTCCAGCGGTCTGAACTGAGCAACGGTGGGCTGGACGTCGGGGTCAGCTGGCGAGCCATTCGTCGATACCAGCGAGCATCTGCTTTCGTGCAGGCTCAGGAGCTCGCGAGCCCGTGACCGAACCTCGTGCCAGCTCGGCAAGCTCGACGTCCGAGAGGCCATGTGCGGTCCGTGCGATGTCGTACTGCGCGCTGAGCCGCGAGCCGAACAACAGGGGGTCGTCTGCCCCCAACGCGATGCGAGCGCCGGCCTCGATCAGCTGACGCAACGGTATGTCTCCAACCGCTCCGAACACGCCAAGCGCGACGTTGCTGCCGGGGCACACCTCGAGCGTGACGCCGCGGCGCACCACTTCGTCAAGCACATGCGGATCCTCAACGCTGCGTATGCCGTGTCCCAACCGATCGGGCGCAAGGGCGACGAGGGTCTCGTGAACCGCAGGCGCTCCGAGCAGCTCTCCACCGTGCGGAACGCAGGCGAGTCCGGCGCGACGCGCGATATCGAAGGCGGGGGCGAAATCGGCTGTGATTCCACGGCGTTCATCGTTGCTCAACCCGAATCCGACAACATGTCCAGGGCCGGCACCGGCGTAGCGCGCGGCAAGACGAGCCAGGATCCGGGCATCCAGGGGGTGTCGAACCCGGCTCGCAGCAACGATGACAGCCACGCCGATGCCGGCATCTTCGGTGGCGCACCGTGCCTCGTCCAGGATGATCTCCAGAGCCGGGGTGAGGCCGCCGACAAACGGCGCATACGAGGTGGGGTCGACCTGGATCTCGAGCCACCGCGAACCCTCAGCCGCGTCATCAACGGCCGCCTCGCGAACGATCCGGCGCATGTCACTCTCGTCGCGCACGCACGCACGGGCCATGTCGTAGAGGCGCTGGAAACGGAACCAGCCACGTTCATCTCCCATGCTCAGCGCCGGTGGCCAGGACCCGGTCAGCGCGTCAGGTAGACGGATGCCGTGCTTGCTCGCGAGCTCCATGAGTGTGGTCAGCCGCATCGAACCGGTGAAGTGAAGATGCAGGTGCGCCTTGGGGAGCAGGCCCACGGGTCGAGGCATACGGGTCAGTGTGCCTCGCCGAGCAGCGTCTGGAGGCGCGTAACGCCCTCGGTCAGGTCTGCGTCGCTCAGGGCGTAGGACATGCGCAGGTAGCCGCTCGGTCCGAACGCCTCACCTGGCACGACGGCCACCTCGACCTCGTCCAGGATCAGTGCCGCCAGCTCGACCGACGTGGTGCACACTTTGCCGCGGATGGTCTTGCCGAACAGCCCCTTGACCGAGGGATAGACGTAGAACGCCCCGGCCGGAACCGGGCACTGCACGCCCTCGATCTCGTTGAGCATCCGGACGATCGTGCGTCGGCGACGGTCGAAGGCCACCTTCATCTCCTCGACCGCGTCCAGCGACCCGTTCAGAGCCGCGATGGCAGCCCGCTGCGAGACGTTCGCGACGTTTGAGGTCGAGTGTGACTGCAGGTTGGTCGCTGCTTTGATGACGTCGCGGGGGCCGATCATCCAGCCGACCCGCCAGCCGGTCATGGCGTAGGTCTTGGCGACGCCGTTGAGCACCACGCAGGTGTCGGCGAGCTCGGGCACCTCGACCGGCATGGAGACGGAGCGCACCCCGTCATACGTCAGGTGCTCGTAGATCTCGTCGGTGATGACCCAGACCCCGTGATCCAGCGCCCAGCGACCGATTTCGCGAATCTGTTCGGGGGAGTAGACCGCACCGGTGGGGTTGGACGGCGAGCAGAAGAGCAGCGCCTTGGTCTGCGGCGTGCGCGCGGCCTCGAGCTGTTCGACGGTCACCAGATAGCGCTGGTCCTCGCCCGCGAACACCTCGACGGCCGTTCCGCCTGCGAGCTTGATCGCCTCTGGGTAGGTCGTCCAGTAGGGCGCGGGGAGCAGCACCTCGTCGCCCGGGTCGAGCAGTGCGGCGAACGTGTTGTAGACGGCATGCTTGCCGCCGTTGGTGACGAGCACCTGGTCAACGGTCACCTGGTAGTGGCTGTCGCGGAACGTCTTGTCGACGATCGCCTTCCGCAGCTCGGGCAGTCCCGCTGCCGGCGTGTAGCGATGGTTCACCGGATCCTGAGCGGCCTTGACTGCCGCGGCGACGATGTAGTCGGGGGTGGCGAAGTCGGGCTCGCCCGCTCCAAAGCCGATGACGGGACGGCCACTGGCCTTGAGCGCCTTGGCTTTGGCGTCGACAGCAAGGGTGGCTGACTCGGCGATGGATCCGACGCGGCGGGAGACACGGGTGCGGGGGGTGGGCTCGGTCACGGGACAATGTTCGCAGACGTTGGTATGCCGTGCCGCTCAGGTCCGCAGGCTGGTCACTGGCGCTCGAGGCCGAGTTCGCGTTGGCCTGCTGACCTCGCGTATGCTCACCCACTGGGTGGTTGACGACAACCATGCTCAGGCATGCCCCGAGGCCCCCGGCACCCACATGTGCAAGCTGCTTCTGTGCGCCAACCCGCACAGAAGCACCAAAGCGTCGCACATAGGGCAGTGGCTCAATTGGTAGAGCACCGGTCTCCAAAACCGGCGGTTGGGGGTTCGAGTCCCTCCTGCCCTGCATGGTTCGATCCGACAAAGACGAAAGGTACGGGAGATGACCGAGACGAGCACGGCAGGCGCTGCTAGCTCAGATCGCGCACGCCGCGGCGCGCCCCAAAAGGGCAACCCGGTGGGCCGCTTCTTCGGGGCGATCGCCCTGTTCGTCAGCCAGATCCTGGACGAGCTCCGCAAGGTGGTTCGTCCGACGCGTCATGAGCTGACCACGTACACCTCCGTCGTCATCGTCTTCGTCTCCGTCGTCATGGGGATGGTATGGGGCGCCGACCAGCTGATCGTCAAGCTGGTGGCTCTCGCGTTCGGCAACTGAAACTCCTCAGTTCAACAGTCAGGAAGTAGGTCATAAGCGTGTCCGAGAAGTGGACTTCCGAGGTCTCCGTCGACCAGTCGGCCGACAGCGAGCAGGTCGTCGACGTCGTCGAACAGGCTGACGTCGACGTACAGAATGACGACGCGGTCGAGCAGGCTGACGACGCGGTCGAGCAGGCNNCGACGCGGTCGAGCAGTCCGACGAGGGTGACGACGCCGTCGAGGACGAGGCTGCCTTCCGCGCCAAGCTGCGCGTCCAGGAGGGTGACTGGTTCGTCATCCACTCCTACGCCGGCTACGAGAACCGGGTCAAGGCCAACCTTCTGACCCGTGTGTCCTCCCTGAACATGGAGCCGTACATCTTCGACGTGCAGGTCCCCATGGAGACGGTCAGCGAGGTCAAGGGCGGCGTGCGCAAGCTGGTCACCCGCGTGCGGATGCCCGGATACGTCCTGGTCCGCATGGATCTGACCGACGAGAGCTGGGGTGCTGTGCGCCACACGCCTGGTGTCACTGGCTTCGTGGGCCACACCCACCAGCCGGTCCCGCTCTCGCACGACGAGATCTACACGATGCTCAACCCGATCTTCGACACCGCCGGCGAGGCCGCAGGTGCCACCGGGGGAGCCAGGCCCGGCGAGACCCACATCGTCGACTTCGAGGTTGGCGAGTCCGTCACCGTCATGGAGGGCCCGTTCGAGACCCTTCCTGCCACCATCTCCGAGATCAACCCCGAGAGCCAGAAGCTCAAGGTGCTGGTTTCGATCTTCGGCCGCGAGACACCGGTCGAGCTTTCGTTCAGCCAGGTCGCCAAGATCTGAGTGAGCGACGTCTGACCGTTGCCTTTCGGCGGTCGGATGAAACCATCCGTAGTACCAGATCCACCCGCACTATCCCCAGAAAACAAGGACCCAGACAATGCCTCCCAAGAAGAAGAAGATCGCAGGCTTCATCAAGCTGCAGATCCAGGCCGGCGCAGCGACGCCGGCACCACCCGTGGGCCCAGCCCTCGGTCAGCATGGCGTCAACATCATGGAGTTCGTCAAGGCGTACAACGCCGCGACGGAGTCTCAGCGCGGCAACGTCATCCCCGTGGAGATCACGGTCTATGAGGACCGCTCCTTCACCTTCATCACCAAGACGCCTCCGGCCGCCGAGCTGATCAAGAAGGCTGCCGGCGTGGCAAAGGGCTCTGGCGAGCCGCACAAGACCAAGGTCGCCCACCTCACGGCCGACCAGGTCCGTGAGATCGCCAAGACCAAGATGGAAGACCTCAACGCCAACGACATCGACCAGGCGGCCAAGATCATCGCTGGCACTGCTCGGTCCATGGGCATCACCACCGGCTGACGGCATCATCACCGGCTAACACAGACCGGCTCAAGTGGCAGGGCCAGCGCTGGCCCGTTCGACCACGAACTCTGCAAGACCGTACTCACGCAACAGGAGCAGAAGTGAAGCGCAGCAAGGCATACCGCACCGCGGCCGAGAAGATCGACCTCACCAAGGTCTACCCGCCCCTCGAGGCCGTCCGTCTGGCCAAGGCCACCACCAGCACCAAGTACGACTCGACCGTTGAGGTCGCCATGCGACTGGGCATTGACCCGCGCAAGGCCGACCAGATGGTCCGCGGCACCGTCAACCTCCCGCACGGAACCGGCAAGACCGCAAGGGTCCTGGTCTTCGCCACAGGCGAACGTGCAGCTCAGGCGACGGCCGCTGGCGCCGACTACGTCGGCTCGGACGAGCTGCTCGACAAGGTGGCAGGGGGCTGGCTCGACTTCGACTCCGTCGTGGCGACGCCGGACCTGATGGGCAAGGTCGGACGTCTGGGCAAGGTGCTTGGTCCCCGTGGCCTCATGCCCAACCCCAAGACCGGCACCGTGACGATGGACGTGGCCAAGGCGGTCACGGACATCAAGGGCGGCAAGATCGAGTTCCGCAGCGACAAGCATGCCAACCTTCACTTCATCATCGGCAAGGTCTCGTTCGACGAGACCAAGCTGGTGGAGAACTACGGCGCCGCTCTGGACGAGATCCTGCGTCTCAAGCCGTCCTCGTCCAAGGGCCGGTTCATCGAGAAGGCCACGATGTCCACGACCATGGGCCCCGGTATCCCGCTGGATCAGAGCCGCACCCGCAACCTGCTCATCGAGGATGAGGCTGCGCTCTAGTCATCTGACGACCTGATTCACCCGTACACGCTGCGAGGCCGCACCCGATCGTCGGTGCGGCCTCGTTGCGTTCCCGTCCGGGGAACCGTTGCTGCGGCCGAGATGTCGACCGCCGATTTGCCTGAGCTCGACGATGGCTGGGGTCGATTATGACTATGGCCGCACGCCCCGTACGCTGAGCCTCGACCAAAGACCGCCGGTTGTCATTCTGCTCCTCGCAGGGTGACCGAAGGTTCCGCAGCATGCGGGCAACCAGCGCAGGATCGCACGTGACCGGCATACAGCATCTGTATTCCGCGAGCCCCGCGCCCTGCGCCGGGGCTCTTCTTGTTTGTGGTCACCTTCTCCGGCATTTCATTTCGGAAGGAGGCCCAGTGGCACAGCCCGAAAAGGCAGCAGCCATCGCCGAGTTGACGGACAAGTTCCGCAACTCGGGTGCGGCCGTGCTCACGGAGTACCGCGGCTTGACCGTGGCGCAGCTGACAATGCTGCGAAAGAACATCCGGGAGCACGCTACCTACGCCGTCGTGAAGAACACGCTCACCGAGATCGCAGCCAAGAGAGCCGGAGTAACGGCTTTTGATGGTCAGCTCTCGGGTCCGTCCGCGATCGCCTTCATCACCGGTGACCCGGTTGAGGCGGCCAAGGGCCTGCGTGACTTCGCGAAGGCAAACCCCCACCTCGTGATCAAGGCCGGCGTCCTGGACGGCAAGGCCTTGTCTCCCGCGGAGATCTCCAAGCTCGCGGACCTCGAGTCCCGCGAGGTTCTTCTGGCCAAGCTCGCTGGCGCCATGTTGGCGTCGCTGAGCAAGGCTGTGTACCTCTTTGCCGCTCCCTTGTCGCAGACGGCCCGCGTGGTCGACGCCCTGCGTGCCAAGGTCGAGGCAGAGACTCCTGCAGTCACATCAGCCACTGTGGAGGCTCCCTCCGAGCTTACGGAGGTGGCTCCGCAGGACGCGCCGGTTGCTCAGGACGCCGTCGAGGCACCTGCGGTCGCCGTCGAGGTGCNNGACACCACCAAAGACGTCGCCACGGGTGGCGACGAAAGCTGACGCGACCCGGTCGCTGCTGCTTGATCCATCACCAACGCCACTCACGGCATGTGCACGAATCACCAGAAAGGAACTGCCACCATGGCAAAGCTCAGCACTGCAGAGCTCATCGAGTCTTTCAAGGAAATGCCGCTGATCGAGCTCTCTGAGTTCGTGAAGCTGTTCGAGGACACCTTCGGTGTCACCGCTGCGGCCCCCGTTGCCGTTGCCGCGGCCGGCGGCGGCGCTGCCGCTGCGGCCGAGGTCGAGGAGCAGGACGAGTTCGACGTCGTCCTCGAGGCCGCTGGCGAAAAGAAGATCCAGGTCATCAAGGAGGTCCGCGCGCTCACCAGNNGCCCCCGCACGCGCCTCTCTGGGCGCGCGGGGCACGCTTTGCAACACAGCGGGACAGACCATCTGGTCTGTCCCGCTGTTGTCTGCCCTGGGCACGCCGCGGTCACGCTTCCCTGACGGGTCAGCTCCACGTCTTGACTCGGGGCGGTTGGGGGGTCATCCTCATGGCAAGTCGTACGGTGTTCAGATGGTGGTTCCCGGACGCGGTTGGACTAACGCGCCCACTTACAGGTAGGCTGTCGCTTTGCGCTGCCTCATGTTCCGCCTCGCCGCTTCCGTAGAGCCCTCAGGCACGGCCCCAACAGCCTTGTCCGATCTATGTCGTCTCGCTGAGAACGTGTTCGCCCGGTAGCGCTGAACTTTCAGTTTCAGAATGCCCGTGGAAGGACCATCCTTGGCTGCTTCGCGCACCGCGACCCAGACTGTTTCCACTGCTATAACGGCTTCAGGCCGTATCTCTTTTGCGAAGATCCGCGAACCCCTAGAAGTGCCCGACCTTCTGGCTCTGCAGACCGAGAGCTTTGACTGGCTGCTCGGCAACGAACGCTGGCAAGCGCGCGTCGCCGAAGCCAAGGCGGCAGGCCGTGGGGATGTGCCGGACAAGTCCGGCCTCGAGGAGATCTTTGAAGAGATCTCCCCGATCGAGGACTTCTCGGGATCGATGTCGCTGTCATTCCGCGACCACCGGTTCGAAGAGAAGAAGTACTCGATCGCTGAGTGCAAAGAACGCGACATGACGTACTCCGCCCCGCTCTTCGTCACCGCGGAGTTCATGAACACCACGACTGGCGAGATCAAGAGCCAGACCGTGTTCATGGGCGACTTCCCGCTCATGACCGAGCGCGGCACGTTCGTGATCAACGGCACCGAGCGGGTGGTCGTCTCACAGCTCGTCCGTAGCCCCGGCGTCTACTTCGAGCGGAACCCCGACAAGACCTCCGACAAGGACGTCTACACGGCCAAGGTGATACCGAGCCGTGGTGCGTGGCTCGAGTTCGAGATCGACAAGCGTGACATGGTCGGCGTCCGCGTCGACCGCAAGCGCAAGCAGTCGGTCACGGTGCTCCTGAAGGCTCTGGGCTGGTCCGAGGCCAAGATCCTCGAGGAGTTCGGCGAGTACGAGTCGATGCGTCAGACGCTCGAGAAGGACCACACCACCGGGCAGGACGACGCGCTGCTGGATATCTACCGCAAGCTGCGTCCGGGTGAGCCGCCGACTCGTGAGGCCGCCCAGACCCTCCTGGACAACCTGTACTTCAACCCCAAGCGCTACGACCTGGCCAAGGTTGGTCGCTACAAGATCAACAAGAAGCTGGGCGTTGAGGCACCCCTCGCCGCGTCGGTCCTGTCGATCGATGACATCGTTGCCTCGATCCGTCACATCGTCGCCCTGCACGCCGGCGAGCTGACGATGCTCGGTCACCGCGACGGCAAGCCGATCGACGTGCCCGTCGAGGTCGATGACATCGACCACTTCGGCAACCGTCGTCTGCGTAACGTGGGCGAGCTGATCCAGAACCAGGTCCGCACCGGCTTGTCCCGCATGGAGCGCGTCGTCCGCGAGCGGATGACCACCCAGGACGTCGAAGCAATCACGCCGCAGACCCTGATCAACATCCGGCCGGTCGTCGCCTCCATCAAGGAGTTCTTCGGCACCAGCCAGCTGTCACAGTTCATGGACCAGAACAACCCGCTCGCGGGTCTGACCCACAAGCGCCGCCTGTCTGCCCTCGGCCCGGGCGGTCTCTCCCGTGACCGCGCCGGCATGGAGGTCCGTGACGTCCACCCCTCGCACTACGGCCGCATGTGCCCGATCGAGACTCCTGAAGGCCCGAACATCGGTCTGATCGGTTCGCTCGCCTCCTACGGACGCATCAACGCGTTCGGTTTCGTGGAGACGCCGTACCGCAAGGTTACGAACGGCAAGGTCTCCGACGAGGTCGACTACCTGTCGGCCGACGAAGAGGACAAGTGGGTCATCGCGCAGGCGAACGCGCCGTTGACGGTCGATGGTCACTATGCCGAGGAGCGCGTGCTGGTCCGCACCAAGGGCGGCGAGGTCGAGTACGTGCCCGGTGCCGACGTGGACTACATGGACGTTGCCGCTCGCCAGATGGTCTCGGCCGCTACCGCGCTGATTCCCTTCCTTGAGCATGACGACGCCAACCGTGCGCTCATGGGATCCAACATGATGCGCCAGGCCGTCCCGCTGGTGCGCTCAGAAGCGCCGCTGGTCGGCACCGCCATGGAGTACCGCGCGGCGCTCGACTCCGGCGACGTGGTCCGGGCCGACAAGGCCGGCGTCGTTCAGGAGGTCTCCGCTGACCTGGTGACCGTGGCCAACGACGACGGGACCTCGCAGTCCTACCCGATCGCGAAGTTCAACCGCTCCAACCAGGGCACCTCGTACAACCAGAGGGTCATGGTCGAAGAGGGTGCGCGCCTCGAAGTGGGCGGCGTCATCGCAGACGGTCCCGCGACCGACGGTGGCGAGATGGCCCTGGGCCGCAACCTGCTCGTGGCATTCATGCCGTGGGAAGGCCACAACTACGAAGACGCGATCATCCTGTCCAGCCGTCTGGTCCAGGACGACGTCCTCTCCTCGATCCACATCGAGGAGCATGAGGTCGACGCCCGCGACACCAAGCTCGGCCCGGAGGAGATCACCCGGGACATCCCGAACGTCTCCGAAGAGGTTCTGGCTGACCTGGACGAAAAGGGCATCATCCGCATTGGCGCGGAGGTCCGCGACGGCGACCTGTTGGTCGGCAAGGTCACGCCCAAGGGTGAGACCGAGCTCACTCCGGAGGAGCGCCTGCTGCGCGCCATCTTCGGCGAGAAGGCGCGCGAGGTGCGCGACACCTCGTTGAAGGTTCCCCACGGAGAGACCGGCACCGTGATCGGTGTCAAGGTCTTCGACAAAGATGAGGGCGATGACCTGCCCCCGGGCGTCAACCAGCTCGTCCGCGTCTTCGTGGCCAACAAGCGCAAGATCACCGATGGTGACAAGCTCGCCGGCCGCCATGGCAACAAGGGCGTCATCTCCAAGATCCTTCCGATCGAGGACATGCCGTTCCTTGAGGACGGCACGCCGGTCGACGTCGTGCTCAACCCGCTGGGTGTTCCTGGCCGGATGAACGTCGGTCAGATCCTGGAGATCCACCTGGGCTGGGCGGCTTCGCGCGGCTGGAAGATCGACGGCAACCCCGACTGGGCCAAGCTCATCCCCGCCGACGCACGCGAGGCTGCACCTGGCACCCGCGTGGCCAGCCCCGTCTTCGACGGTGCCCGCGAGGACGAGATCACTGGTCTGCTCGACTCCACGCTCAAGACTCGCGACGGTGTGCGTCTCATCGACGGTTCAGGCAAGACCCGGCTGTTCGACGGCCGCTCCGGCGAGCCGTTCCCGGAGCCGATATCCGTGGGCTACATGTACATCTTGAAGCTCCACCACCTGGTGGACGACAAGATCCACGCCCGCTCTACGGGTCCCTACTCGATGATCACCCAGCAGCCNNGAGGCCTACGGCGCGGCATACGCGCTGCAGGAGCTGTTGACGATCAAGTCCGACGACGTGACTGGTCGCGTCAAGGTCTACGAAGCGATCGTCAAGGGCGAGAACATCCCCGAGCCCGGCATCCCCGAGTCCTTCAAGGTCCTCATCAAGGAGATGCAGTCGCTGTGCCTCAACGTCGAGGTGCTGTCCAGCGACGGCACGTCCATCGACATGAAGGACCCCGACGAAGATGTCTTCCGCGCCGCGGAAGAACTTGGCATAGACCTGTCCCGGCGCGAGCCGAGCAGCGTCGACGAGGTCTGACGGTTGGTCGGTATGCGGGGTGCTCACCTCCTGACGAGGGTCAGGGGACAGGAGCTCACGGCATACCGGCACGGCTGTTGACTTAACTGATCAGACCGTTTTTCACGTTTTTAGCGAGAGAAGGACACACGTGCTCGACGTCAACTTCTTCGACGAGTTGCGCATTGGCCTGGCGACCGCGGACGACATCCGACAGTGGAGCCATGGCGAGGTGAAGAAGCCTGAGACCATCAACTACCGGACCCTGAAACCGGAGAAGGACGGTCTCTTCTGCGAGAAGATCTTTGGTCCGACCCGGGACTGGGAGTGCTACTGCGGCAAGTACAAGCGCGTGCGCTTCAAGGGCATCATCTGTGAGCGCTGTGGCGTTGAGGTCACCCGCGCCAAGGTGCGTCGTGAGCGGATGGGCCACATCGAGCTCGCCGCCCCGGTCACTCACATCTGGTACTTCAAGGGCGTTCCGAGCCGTCTGGGCTACCTGCTCGACCTGGCTCCGAAGGACCTCGAGAAGGTCATCTACTTCGCGGCCTACATGATCACATCGGTCAACATCGACGAGCGTCACCGCGATCTGCCCTCGCTGGAGGCACAGATTGACGTGGAGAAGAAGGAATACGTCAACCGTCGCGACGCCGACATCGAAGGCCGCCACAAGAAGCTTGAGACCGACCTGGCCGAGCTTGAGGCCGAAGGCGCCAAGGCCGATGTGCGCCGTAAGGTCCGCGAGGGTGCCGAGCGTGAGATCAACGCGATCCGCAAGCGTGCGGACCAGCACATCGAGCGTCTCGAGCAGGTCTGGGACCGGTTCAAGAACCTGAAGGTCCAGGACCTTGAGGGCGACGAGATCCTTTACCGCGAGATGCGTGACCGCTTCGGACTGTACTTCGAGGGCTCGATGGGCGCCGCGGCGTTGCAGAAGCGTCTCGACACCTTCGACCTCGACGCCGAGTCCGAGATGCTGCGCGAGATCATCGCGACCGGCAAGGGCCAGAAGAAGACCCGCGCGCTCAAGCGTCTGCGCGTCGTCACTGCCTTCCAGGTGACCCGCAACCACCCGACCGGCATGGTCCTGGACTGCGTCCCGGTCATCCCGCCGGACCTGCGGCCGATGGTCCAGCTCGACGGTGGCCGCTTTGCCACCTCCGATCTCAACGACCTCTACCGTCGCGTGATCAACCGGAACAACCGGCTCAAGCGGCTGCTTGACCTCGGCGCACCGGAGATCATCGTCAACAACGAGAAGCGCATGTTGCAGGAGGCTGTGGACGCGCTCTTCGACAACGGTCGTCGTGGCCGCCCGGTCACGGGTCCCGGCAACCGCCCGCTGAAGTCGCTGTCCGACATGCTCAAGGGCAAGCAGGGCCGCTTCCGCCAGAACCTCCTCGGCAAGCGCGTCGACTACTCCGGCCGTTCGGTCATCGTCGTCGGTCCGCAGCTGAAGCTGCACCAGTGTGGTCTGCCCAAGCAGATGGCCCTGGAGCTCTTCAAACCGTTCGTGATGAAGCGGCTGGTCGACCTCGACCACGCTCANNAGCCACGTGTGGGACGTCCTCGAAGAGGTCATCACCGAGCACCCTGTTCTGCTCAACCGTGCACCCACGCTTCACCGCCTCGGCATCCAGGCCTTCGAGCCTCAGCTCGTCGAGGGCAAGGCCATCCAGATCCACCCGTTGGTCTGCTCGGCCTTCAACGCCGACTTCGACGGTGACCAGATGGCTGTGCACCTGCCGTTGTCCGCAGAGGCCCAGGCCGAAGCCCGCATCCTGATGCTGTCGAGCAACAACATCCTCAAGCCTGCCGATGGCCGTCCGGTGACCATGCCCACCCAGGACATGATCGTCGGCATCTACTTCCTGACGGTCCCCGTCGAGAACGGCAAAGGCACCGGTCGTGCGTTCTCCTCCGTGGCGGAGGCCCGGATGGCGTTCGACGCCCACCAGCTCGAGCTGGGCTCGACGGTCAAGATCCGTATGAAGGACGTCGTTCCGCCGGCGGGCATGACGCTGCCGGAGGGTGTCGAGGCAAACGAGGACGGCATCGTCGCCTCGCTTACCGTCGAGACCACCCTGGGTCGGGCGATCTTCAACGAGACGCTGCCGCTGGACTACCCGTTCGTCGACGAAAAGGTCGACAAGAAGCGGCTGTCGCTGATCGTCAACGACCTGGCCGAGCGCTACACCAAGGCTCAGGTTGCGGCGTCGCTGGACGCGCTGAAGGAGACCGGCTTCTCGTGGGCAACCCGTTCGGGTTCCACGGTCGCCATCTCAGACGTTGTCACGCCGCCGCGCAAGATCGAGATCCTTGAGGGCTACGAGACCAAGGCCGCCAAGGTTCAGACCCAGTACGAGCGTGGTCTGATCACCGACGACGAGCGTCGTCAGGAGCTCATCGAGATCTGGACGCAGGCGACCAACGAGGTCGCCAAGGAGATGGAAGCCAATCTCCCGCACAGCAACCCCATCTACCGGATGGTGTCCTCCGGGGCGCGCGGTAACTGGATGCAGCTGCGTCAGATCGCCGGCATGCGTGGACTGGTGTCCAACCCCAAGGGCGAGATCATCCCGCGCCCGATCAAGGCCAACTTCCGTGAGGGTCTGTCCGTCCTGGAGTTCTTCATCTCGACGCACGGCGCCCGAAAGGGTCTGGCCGACACCGCACTGCGTACCGCCGACTCGGGTTACCTGACCCGTCGTCTGGTGGATGTCTCGCAGGACGTCATCGTTCGTGAGGAAGACTGCGGAACCGACCGTGGTTTGTTCATGCCGATCGTCCAGAAGAACAGCCAGGGCGTCCTGGTCCGACATGAGGACGTCGAGACCAGCGTCTATGCGCGGACGCTTGCTGAGGATGTCGAGCACAACGGAGCGCTGCTGGCCAAGGCCGGCATCGACCTGGGTGACGTCGTCATCGGCGCGCTCGTGGCGGCCGGGATCGAGAAGGTCCGGGTCCGTTCGGTCCTGACCTGTGACTCCAAGGTCGGCACGTGCGCCGCTTGCTATGGCCGATCCTTGGCCACCGGCAAGATGGTCGACATCGGCGAGGCGGTTGGCATCATCGCAGCCCAGTCCATCGGCGAGCCTGGCACCCAGCTGACGATGCGCACCTTCCACACCGGTGGTGTGGCAGGCGATGACATCACGCAGGGTCTGCCGCGTGTGGTCGAGCTCTTCGAGGCGCGCACCCCCAAGGGCGTGGCCCCGATCTCCGAGGCCAACGGCCGCGTCATGATCGAGGACACTGACAAGACGCGCCGGATCGTGCTCACCCCGGACGATGGTTCCGAGGAGCACGCCTACCCGGTGAGCAAGCGCTCGCGTCTGCTCGTCGCCGATGGCGATCACGTCGAGGTGGGCCACAAGCTGGTCCAGGGCGCGATCGACCCGAAGCAGGTGCTGAGGATCCTCGGCCCACGTCAGGTGCAGATGCACCTGGTGGACGAGGTTCAGAGCGTCTACCGCCAGCAGGGTGTCTCGATCCATGACAAGCACATCGAGGTCATCGTCCGTCAGATGCTGCGTCGCGTCACGATCATCGAGGCCGGCGATGCGGACCTGCTGCCCGGCGAGCTCGCCGAGCGCGGACGCTTCGAGTCCGAGAACCGTCGGGTGCAGTCCGAGGGCAAGAAGCCTGCGTCCGGTCGACCCGAGCTGATGGGTATTACCAAGGCTTCGTTGGCAACCGAGTCCTGGCTGTCGGCGGCGTCCTTCCAGGAGACCACCCGAGTTCTGACCGATGCGGCGATCCACGCCAAGTCGGACACGCTGCTCGGCCTCAAGGAGAATGTCATCCTCGGAAAGCTCATCCCGGCGGGCACCGGTCTTCCGCGCTACCGCAACGTCAAGGTGGAGCCGACCGAAGAGGCCAAGGCCGCGATGTACACCATGCCGAACTTCGAGCAGTTCGACTATCCGGCCTTCGGCCCGGGTACGGGCGAGGCGATCCGTCTGGATGACGCAAGCCTCGGTTTCGACCGCGACTGACGGCACGGCATACGGCACAGCAGAGCAGCAGCACCAGCGGGGCGGGCCTTCGGGTCCGCCCCGCTTCCTGTGCGCAGCGTTAGCGGGTTTGTTACACCGTTGTCGGCAAAAACCGCGCCTGTGACGATAGAAACCAGCTAACCGCGGGCCACAGACCAGCCAGCGGCAGATCTAGTTGACGTTGCTATCTAGTCGATGACACTATCTAGTGGTGACCGAGGACCGTGCCACTGCCGATCGACAGACGCAGTGGCTGCGTGGTGTCCTCGACCTCGCCGTGCTGGCGACACTCCAGTCAGCAGGGACAAGCTATGGCTACGCGCTGATCCAGTCGCTCACGGAGGCCGGAATCCTCGATCTCAAGGGCGGCACCATCTATCCCTTGCTGGCCCGGCTTGAGCAGGAGGGCCTCGTGTCCAGTGAGTGGCGCGCTGGCCACGGCGGACCGGGGCGCAAGTACTTCACCATCACCGCCACCGGCCGCGAGGTGCTCATCCGGAGCGCTGCCGGCTGGACGGACTTCAGCGCCAGGATCGGCTCGATTCTCGGCGGAGCGCTCTCTCGGGGAGGCCGATAATGCCTGGACAGCACGGCACGTCGTTGAAGGACTACACCGAGGCGTTGACGACCCAGCTCAGGCTCCGGGACGTGCCCGGCCGAGCCATCGGCCAGATCGTGGCCGAGGTCGAGTCGCACGTCCGCGAGACCGGCGAGGATCCGGTCGAGGCGTTCGGTCAGCCGGGGAGCTACTCGGCCCAGTTCGCCGGCCGGCGCAGGCCGGTCGGGCGTGGGGGATGGCTGAGCCTGGATGACGTCACGTTCACGATGTTCATGGTCGGCGCCTTGGTGCTGCTGAACGGCGTGCTCAACCTCGGGGAGATCGTGAATGTCACGGCGAACGTCGTCTCTTGGGTCGCCCCGATTGTCATATATGCCCTGGTCGTAGGCCGGATCGATATCGCGGTAGCGGACCGTGAGACGCGCACGATTACTGCGGCTCGAAGGACGCAGGGGACGCGGGCCGCGTCATGGCTGCGTTTCCTTGCGGCCTTCGCGACGTTCGCGCTGGGCATGGCGATCAGCTCGCGGCTACCCCACGAGCCGGTGCTCGTATCACTGCCCGGGTGGTCTCTGGTGCTGGTCGGTCTGGCTGTCACCGCGGTGTCCGTGTGGGTCTATCAAAGATGGTCCGACCGGATCGTGGATCCTCGTCCTTGGCATCTCAAGGGCCGACCGAAGTGGCGTTGAGGTTGCTCGACGTGCCCGGCGACGGGATTGGGTGACCGACCCGCGGAAGTGACCCTGGGCGACGGAATACCGATTTGGATGCTATGGGTCGAGGCAGTAACCTTGTTCACTGTGCCTGGGCTCTTCCGGGCGCGAGAGCCTGACCATCTCCGCATCAAGTTCCGGCAGGGACCCCTGCGGAAGACGATCAGGCTCGAACCTCCCGCCGGGCAGTTCGCGCCAATCCTCTTTGGGGTGCGCCGGAAAGTGCAGGGGGGAGCACCTTGTCCGAGCTCCGGGCCCTTTCGGCTCAGAGCGCGGACCAGGACATCCACAAGGATGTTCGGGTCACTTCGCGGCATTGCCAAGGCGTGGCCAGGACAGACGACATTCACGACGTACGGAGAATCAGTGCCTACGATCAACCAGCTGGTCCGCAAGGGCCGCCAGGACAAGGTCAGCAAGACCAAGACCCCGGCGCTCAAGGGCAGCCCGCAGCGCCGTGGTGTGTGTACACGCGTGTACACCACCACCCCCAAGAAGCCGAACTC
>PKWT01000096.1:0-2772 GCA_003132125.1 Micrococcales bacterium
GCAGGATTCCAGGGCGGTTGTTAGCAGCCACTTCAGTCACACCCAATTCCAACAGCTTCAACCCCCCCCTGGGACTGCGGCTGCTGGATCGATGGGCGCGAGCATGGGAGGTCGCTCGTTGGTCGCCTCCATTTCCTCAAGAACCTGCAGAAGAGAGGCTCGAACGCGACGCCGATCTACGTTGGCCGGAGCCGTCACCCACCACTGCCAATTCAGGTTCTCACCGAACAGATCAAGACCACCGTTTGCAAAAGCCCGGGACTCGGCGGCGCGACGCGGGTTCGTCACGGTCACGACCTCACCGACACCAAAGGTCGATTGGATAGCCAGGTTGCCACGGCACGCTGCTCAGGGTCACAAGGCTGAGTCTGCCAACCGTTCTGGCCTGCGTCCTACCGCCGCGTCTCGGGCGTGGGTGGCATCGATGAGCGGGTGATCCGGTTGAGACGGGGATGCCGGGCTCTCGGCGCGACCTCGTCAGTGGCGCAGCTGCTTGCGCGAACGCTCCAGAACGCCCACCAGTGTCTCCGCGGTGGCCTCAGTTATCTCCCAGTCCGAAAGCGCGGTCTTGATCGCGGGATCGGATCCCTGCACGAGCGCCAGAGCGGTGCGGGCGTCACGCATGGCCCGGTAGAACTCAGCCACCGAGTCCTTCCGCTGCGCCAGGTTGAATTCAACTACCTCACCACCAGCCACGCCCTCGGGGGCGAGGTACCCACTCGGGACCGATGTCGGGAAGTGTCGAAGTGCCTGTACGACGCGCACCTTGGCAATGGCGTCATCGAACCGAGCTTGGATCCGGTCGCGGCGAGCAATTCGAGCGTTGGCCCACGGCCCCAGAACCGCTCCCACCACGACCCCGGTGAGAGCAGCCACCGCGCTGATTGTTGCAGCCTCCATCGATCGATTATCGCCTGCGAGTCGTGCGAGCCACGCCAAGCTTCACCCGCTTGGAGTAGGAAGGTTCCCGGCAAGGGGCTGCGGGTCCCGACGATGATGAGCGCAACTCCTTGGCAACGCACTTTCGTGGCGATCCGGGCAGTGCGTCCTACCGCCGCTATGAGGGCGGCAACCTACCGGACGTTACCGGAAATGCCGCAGATCGGTCGATGGGTGAGGACCGAGTAGGCACGCGAGTTAGAACCACGGGCCAATGGTGGGAAGACCGCGCTCGGTCAGGACAGTCGACACCACATCAGCATCCGCGTTCCGGTACCAAAGGGACGCGGTCTCGTCGTCATCGTCTATCTCGACATTCGCGACCACTCCACGGCGGAGTAGCTCCACAGCCACCGCAGAAACGTCAGCCGCCGTTCCTCCCCACCCATACGAGGCGAGCATCGACTTCCATCGGCGGCGGTCAACTGTCGCGAGAAGGGCAAGAGGAAGCAGTCCGCCAGCCGACGCGGTAACGGCGCCCGGCAGCCCCAGGAGCCGTCCTGCAGCGAATCCCAGACCTGCGGCGGCGAGGCAGCTACCCAGCACCGCCGCCCCGCCAACCATGTTCAGCTTGGCGGTGCGCAAGACCCGTCTGCGACGAGGCGGATTACCAGGCCTAAGAGGCGCTTCGGACGGGTAGCGGCGTTCCATGTCGGCCAATCTAGGCGAGAAGATGCCGGCCCGGCTGGATGCACGAAACGTCCGCTATTGCCGCCGGGTGGGCTTTCTGGCTCAGATAGTGAATCGCGCCACAGCAAGAAATCCTCTCGTCGGGAATTGGTTGAACGGATTATCGGCCGATTGATGGGCCAGGCTGCCTCGGTGGGCTCAACTTCCGGTATTCGGCGATGTGTCGGTCGGTCTGGTTTCTCACGGCTGTGACCTCGCGCTGTGGCGTGCCAGGAGGTCCACTGGCGAGGTCGCTAATCGGGCGTTCCTCGGCCCGGAGGGCCATGGCTGTTGCCTGCTCTTCGGGTGAGGTGCCCTGTTGTGCGATGAGCCGTTCTTGCAGCGCAGGAAGGGCTGTGAAGTCTTTGGGTCGGCCGGCGGCTTCCTTGGACCGGATGATGTCTTCCAACGAGGCGACGGGCATCTGCTCGCCTCGAATGTCCACTTTGAGGGCAGTGCGCACCAAGTCCTCGTAACCGTCTGTGCCGCTTGGCTTGAAGCTGATGTCGAGCTCACCGAACTTGCAGGTGAGGTTCCAAACGCCAACGGCGGCAAGTGATGCAGCGTCGTGCGAGAAGGGGAGACCGTCGGGTATCCCCTCGGTACGGATGCGGGCGTCGAGATCAGTGAGTACCTGTGAGAGACGACTGAGGTTCTCGGCCGTGGCGCGGGGCGTGAAGTCGATGTCGCGGGTCGGAGGCACCGCGGCAGCATGCAGTTCCCCGGCGTACCCCCCGATGACGACGTACTCGACGCCGCGGTGGTTGAATGCTTGGACGATCTTGAGCGGGTCGAAGCGATCGTCGTTCACACTGGCACCTTGGTCGTCTTCCGGGCTCGCAAAGCGGCCGATACGGCCGCGCGATCCTTCGCGACACGCGCGCGTTGGTAGTCCTCCCATCTCTGGCGCTCTTCTGGCGATCGATGCTGCTCCAGTTCTCGAAGCACGTCGTCATGATCGTCGTAGGGTGCCAGCTGCATATGCAGCTCGAAACCCGCCGCTTTGAGGAGTCGCATCAACGTCGGCAACGTCGCTTGACGCCGGTCATGCTCGTAGGCCGACACCATGGTCCTGGCCACACCGGCTCGCTTGCCCAGTTCGGACTGGCTCAGACCGGCTTTCAGCCGGGCGTATCGCAATAGCCCAGCACCAGGCGATGGCAT
>PKWT01000096.1:2784-4186 GCA_003132125.1 Micrococcales bacterium
TTACCGGGGACCGAGGCGGGGTGCTGCGGAACGGGAACTTCCGCAGGGACGTCTTTGACCACGCGGCGAGGGCGGCGGGTCTGGACGGGCTCACGCCGCACGAGCTGAGGCATACGGCGGCTTCACTGGCGGTCAGCGCTGGAGCCAACGTTAAGGCAGTCCAGAGGATGTTGGGCCACGCTTCGGCAGCTATGACTCTGGACGTTTACGCTGGCCTGTTTGACGACGACCTGGACGGTCTCGCGGACCGCATGGACGAGGCTCGTGTGTACTCAGCGTGTACTCAGGCCGACGAACGAGCCAAAGGCAAGAAGGCGACCGTGAGTGAAATCCGTTCTGCCGCAACGGAGTTGGCCTAGTGGGGCAGCAGGGGCTTGAACCCTGGACCGACGGATTATGAGTCCGTTGCTCTAACCAGCTGAGCTACTGCCCCGTGCGTGCACGGCATACCGCACCATGCGACTGGTGAGCCTATCGCGGCGTCTTGAAGGCGGTCTCCAGGGTCAGCGGGGTATTCAAGGGCCTCACATGCCCATCGGCGCGGCCGGCCGACTCATCAGGCGGCGCCGGGCGGCCGCATCCATCGGGCCGTTGCGGATCTGGAGGGCAGCAGCGATGTCGGCGCGATGCTCCACCGTCTTGTTGCCGCCGTACTTGAACTTGGCGTTGACACCGGTGATGGTCAGACGCAGTCCCCGGATGGCCGGCATCAACCTCCGGTCGCTCTCGACCTCGACGCCCGGAATGACGCGGTGGGAGTCCTCCGGCTCGAAGTGTCTCAACTGTCTGGCCAGGATCGCCGCCTTGGCGGTTGGGTCGTCGACAATCTCGACAGCTACCTCGGCCTGAACCGCGGCGTAGTAGCTGGTCGGTACCCCGAGCGCCGGATCTTCTCCCGGGCTGGCGTTGACCGCCGCAGGGACGTACACATAATCCGCCACCACGGTGAACAGAGCCCGCGAACGCTCGGTGAGTGCGCGCCAAATCGGGTTGGGTCGCGCGAGATGCATCTCCAGGGTGCGCTCACCGTCGAAGATGAAGTGCGTAGGGACGACAATCGGCAAGTCTCGGTCCGGTCCTCCGGGCGCGATGAGCTGTCCGAAGTCGAACTCACGCAGCACCGCCCGCCACTCGTCTTCATGGCTTGGGGCGTCCCACGGGTGCACCAGCATGACCGCCATCCTGCCAGCCGGTTCTGGTGCCCTGCTCCCGCTGCCAACATCCAGTCGCGCGGCGTCTGGTGCTCCTGTGACTAATGGGGCACAATTGTCGCGACTGCCGATTCGTTTGGCAGCCGCTGCACGACAGAGCCGGTCCGTGTCGTGGTCGTTGGGGAAGACGTCCCACGCACACAGGAGGCCCGGATGCCTGTCTCAATAGCACATGTAATGACGCGCGGGGT
>PKWT01000240.1 GCA_003132125.1 Micrococcales bacterium
GTGGACGCATTTGGGCGCATCGCGTCACGGTGCATCGCAGAGGAGCGCTGTATGTATTACAATCTGTTGTATGAGAACGCTTACGATCCGCACTGACGCTGAGGTAGAGCAGGCCCTCGAGTCCCTGACTCGGGACGGGCAATCTCGCTCGGAGGCGACGCGGGCCGCGATCTTGGAGGCCGAACGAGCGCATCGGCGCGCGCGTCTGCGGGCCGAGGCCGAGCAACTGCGCAATGACCCCGACGATGTCGCGGCATCGCGGGAGTTGGCGGCGGAGATGGACAATATCCGTGCGTGGTGACCTGTACCAGTTGAAAGCACCCAACGACGTCCGCGGCCACGAACAAGCCGGCGCACGCTACGCCGTCGTGGTCCAGTCCGACGACCTCCCGCTCTCGACGTGGATTGTCGCGCCGACCTCGACCGGACGGCGGGCCGCATCCTTCCGCCCCGAGATCGAGATCGACGGCACCAAGACCCGCGTGATGGTCGAACAGCTGATCGCGATCGACCCGCAGGCACGCCTCGGCAAGTTCGCCGGCCGGCTAGATAGCTCCGAAATGCAAGCCGTCGATGCCGCACTGCAGACGGTTCTGGGCCTCGACTGACTGCCGCCCTGAGAGGGGCCGGCTGGCGGCGGAGCCCATTGGACATCGGGTAAGTTTGCGATATTGGCTGGCGCATCCGGGGAGTTGAGCAGCGTTGATCGTCCTTCACGGCTGGTGGTCGATCCAGCGCGATCCCCGGGGTGAGCTCATCTTGTGGGCCGAGGACTCCGAGGCGCCCGCGCAGCCGCCCGTGCGCCGAGGTCGCCGCCCCGCCAAGCAGGCTCACCCCTTCGCCGTCTCTGCGCAGGCGTTGGCAGCCGCGACGGCCTGTGATGGCGCCCCGGGTACGGCGGTTCTCGCCATGCCGAACCAGGACCGGGGCCCGTCTGCCTCAGCAGAGGTGCGTCGAACCCGCGAGCAGTCGCAAACCCCGGAGCCCTTGGCCGACGGGCGGTGGGAGATCCCGACCCTTGCTTTGGACTCTCAGGCCGCCCTGGGCTACCTGCTGGCAGCGGACGACGCCGAGATCGACCTCGAACGACCGATTGCTGGTGGTGACCTACGAGCGCTGCAGGCACTCGCTGGGTTTGCCGTGGATCTCGTCGGACGCGGCCGGGTACTGCCCGGTGTGCGGGACGCGGGCGACGGTCGGGCGATGGCGATGTGGTCTGCGGTGGTGACCGGAGCCGACGCCGTGTGGCTGCGGGCGGCGGCCGTGGGACTGCCCGGCTCCTTCACGGCTGCGTGCCAGGCTGGCGTTG
Source organism: Micrococcales bacterium (assembly GCA_003132125.1). Taxonomy (GTDB): domain Bacteria; phylum Actinomycetota; class Actinomycetes; order Actinomycetales; family Dermatophilaceae; genus UBA4719. The sequence continues at coordinate 1,310 of PKWT01000240.1, forward strand.
ACCGAGGTGCGGTCGCGGTGCGGTCGCTGGGCGCTGCGACCGATGCTCTGGTGGACGCAGCGGTGCGCTCGCGCCTGGGGCCGACTAAGCGCAGGCGGGCAGTGGCGTCGTTCCGATCGGCGCTGACGGGCTCCGACCCTTTCTTCGCCACGACTCCGGTCGCCTTGGCCACCCTGGACGAGGCACTGGCTGACTGGCAGCGGGAGGTCACTCAGGTCGGTGCGGTTCGGGCCTGTTTCCGATTGGTCGAGCCGACGGGTGCTGTCGAGGCAACTTCGGGCGAGCGGGTGACCGACGCCGCGTGGCGGGTGGACTTCGCGTTGCAGTCGACGGAGGAGCCGAGCCTGGTCGTTGACGCCACGCAGGTGTGGCGTGCCAAGGGGGCGTTGCGGGCGCTGGCACGTCACGTCGCCGATCCGCAGGAGACCCTGCTCGGTGAACTCGGTCGGGCGGTACGGCTCTACCCGGACATCGAGGGTGCGCTGCGCACCGCCAAGCCGTCGTCGCTCACCCTGGACATCGAGGGCGCGCACCTGTTCCTGTCGGAGGCCGCGCCGATCCTGCTGGCCGCCGGCTTCGGCGTGCTGCTCCCGGGGTGGTGGACCAATCCCGCCATGCGCCTGGGCGCGAAGCTCTCGGTGTCGACCCCCGCGCAGCCCGGCTCGGCCGAGACCGAGTCGGTGATCGGTCGTGATGGTCTCGTTGACTTCCGATGGGATCTGGCCGTCGGGGAGCACACCCTGACCGAGCAGGAGGTCGCCGATCTCGTCGAGGCCCAGCAGCCGCTGGTACGGGTGCGCGGTCAGTGGATGTACGTCGACGCCGACCGGCTGGCCCGGGCCCGGGCGTTCCTGGCCAAGCGGTCGCACGGCAAGGGGCGGATGAGCGTCGGGGAGGTGCTCATGACCCTCGGGGCACTGGAGGACGGGCCGGGTGGCCTGCCCGTCGTGGACGTCGAGGCTCAGGGCTGGCTCGCGGACCTCCTGTCCGGCGAGGTAGACCACCGGATCGCGCCCATGACTGCTCCGGAGGGTTTCAAGGGTGAGCTGCGCCCCTACCAGGAGCGTGGTCTGGCCTGGCTGTCGTTCCTGGAGTCCGTCGGTCTGGGCGGTGTCCTTGCGGACGACATGGGTCTGGGCAAGACGGTGCAGCTGCTCGCCCTCATGTGCGGCGAGCCCCCTGTGAAGGGGAGCCCGACCCTGCTGGTCTGCCCGATGTCTCTGGTCGGCAACTGGCAGCGGGAGGCGGCCCGCTTCACCCCCGGACTGCGGGTGCACGTCCACCACGGGGCCGAGCGACCCAAGGGCAAGGCGTTCCACGCCGTGGTGGCCGAATCCGATCTGGTCGTGACGACATACGGGCTCGTGATCCGCGACATCGACGCGCTGCGTGAGATGAGCTGGCGTCGCGTCGTCCTCGACGAAGCCCAGGCGGTCAAGAACGCGGCGACCCGGGCGGCCGTTGCGGTGCGGTCGTTGCCGTCGTCGCACCGGTTTGCGGTGACCGGGACCCCGGTGGAGAACCGGTTGGGCGACCTCTGGTCGCTGATGGAGTTCGCCAACCCCGGACTGCTGGGCCAGCCCTCGTCGTTCAAGGCGCGCTTCGCGACGCCCATCGAGCGACACGGCGATGCCGAAGCAGCGACCCGNNGCGGTCGTCGCGGACATGATGGACCGCATCGAGAGCACCGATGGCATCGAGCGCCGCGGACTGGTCCTGGCGACCATGACCAAGCTCAAGCAGGTCTGCAACCACCCGGCGCAGTTCCTCAAAGACGGCAGCCGCCTGGCTGGACGCTCGGGGAAGCTGGCGCGCGTGGAGGAGACCCTCGATGAGGTGCTCGCCTCGGGGGAGAAGGCGCTGCTGTTCACGCAGTATGCCGAGTTCGGCGACCTGCTGCGCACTCACCTCGGTGCCCGATTCGGCCGCGAGGTCGGGTACCTGCACGGAGGGCTGAGCAAGGGTCAGCGGGACGACCTCGTCGCCCGGTTCCAGGACCCTGCTGGGGGCGGGCCGTCCCTGTTCGTGCTGTCGTTGAAGGCAGGGGGTACGGGGCTCACCCTTACCGCAGCCAACCACGTCATTCACGTCGATCGCTGGTGGAACCCTGCCGTGGAGGACCAGGCCACCGACCGTGCCTTCCGGATCGGGCAGACCCGCTCGGTCCAGGTGCGCAAGCTGGTATGCGCCGGCACGCTGGAGGAGAAGATCGCCCTGATGATCAAGGACAAGCGGGGCCTGGCTGCCAGCGTCGTGGGCACCGGTGAGGGCTGGCTCACCGAGCTCTCCACCTCCGCCTTGCGTGAGCTGTTCACCCTCGAGGCCGGGTCGGTGGTGGAATGAGCCCGCCCGGTCGCATCGGTGGTGGACCGAGACCGCCCGGTCGCGGACGTTCAAACTGGTCAGGAGGATTCCCGCCGGCCTCCAAGCCTCGCGCTGCGGAGGGCGGGCTCGTTGCCCGCAGCGCGCGAGGTGCTATCGGGGAGCACTGGTGGTCACGGCGCTTCCTGGAGGTGCTGGAGTCCTTCGCGCTGGGGTCCCGGTTGACCCGCGGCAAGAACTACGCCCGACGGGGTCAGGTGCTGTCCTTGGAGGTGGCCCCGGGCGTGGTCACCGCATCGGTGCAGGGCTCCCGGAAGACTCCCTACAAGGTGGCCATCGCCCTGCCCGCCTTCAGCGAGCTGGTGTGGGCCAAGGTCGAGGTAACCCTTGCGGAGCAGGCGATCCACAGTGCCAGGCTGCTCGCAGGCGAGATGCCAAACGACCTCGAGGAGGTCTTCCTGGCAGCTGGCGCGCCGCTGTTCCCGCAGCGGGCCAAGGACCTTACCCTGAGCTGCTCCTGCCCGGACTGGGAGGTCCCGTGCAAGCACCTCGCTGCCACGTTCTATCTCCTCGCGGAGAGCTTCGACGACG
>PKWT01000180.1:0-3102 GCA_003132125.1 Micrococcales bacterium
AGCACAAGCCGGAGACGATCGTCATCGCCGAGCACGTCGTCGACCTCGGCCCCGGCGCCGGAACGGCCGGCGGCGAGATCGTGTTCGAGGGCACCGTCGAGGGGCTGCGGGCCAGCGGCACGACCACCGGACGGCACCTGGACGACCGCGCGTCCCTGAAGCCGTCGGTGCGGACGCCGTCGGGAGTGCTGGAGGTGCGCGGCGCCAGCCTGCACAACCTGCAGGACGTCGACGTCGACATCCCGCTCGGCGTTCTCGTCGTCATCACCGGGGTGGCGGGCTCGGGCAAGAGCTCGCTGATCCACGGCTCGGTGTCCGGGCGGGACGGGGTGGTCTCGGTCGACCAGGGCGCGATCAAGGGCTCGCGGCGCAGCAACCCGGCGACGTACACCGGACTGCTCGACCCGATCCGCAAGGCTTTCGCGAAGGCCAACGGAGTGAAACCGGCACTGTTCAGCGCCAACTCCGAGGGTGCCTGCCCGACCTGTAACGGCGCCGGCGTCATCTACACGGACCTGGCGATGATGGCCGGCGTCGCCACCATCTGCGAGGAGTGCGAGGGGAAGCGGTTCGAGGCATCGGTGCTGGAGTATCGACTCGGCGGCAAGGACGCAGGCAAGGACATCAGCGAGGTGCTCGCGATGTCGGTGACCGAGGCCGAGGAGTTCTTCGGCGCCGGCGAGGCACGGACGCCGGCAGCGCACGCCATCCTCGCCCGGCTCGCCGACGTCGGGCTCGGCTACCTCAGCCTCGGCCAGCCACTCACGACGCTGTCCGGCGGCGAGCGCCAGCGGCTCAAGCTGGCCATCCACCTGGCCGAGAAGGGTGACGTCTACGTCCTCGACGAGCCGACCAGCGGCCTGCACCTCGCCGACGTCGAGCAGCTGCTCAGCCTGGTCGACCGGATCGTCGACTCCGGCAAGTCGGTCATCGCCATCGCGCACCACCAGGCGGTCATGGCGCACGCCGACTGGATCATCGACCTCGGCCCCGGCGCCGGCCACGACGGCGGCCGGATCGTCTTTGAGGGCACACCCGCCGACCTCGTCGCCGCCCGCTCCACCCTCACCGGCGAGCACCTCGCGGCGTACGTCCGCACCTGACCGAGGCCCGCCCGTCGCACCAAGTGGGAGCGGGGTATTCGGTTGCCCTGCCCCAGGGACCTTGCAAGACTCCTTCGATGGTTGACGATCCGCTCGCCGCACATCTCGCCGCACACTGCGACCTCGGCTTTGAATGTGATCGCCTCTTCCGCGACGGTGAGCCGCGCCTGGAGCTCACTCGGACCCTTGAGCTGCTCGACCGATTCCTGCCGTCTGCGCCGGCCCGGTTGATCGACGTGGGGGGGCGGCCCCGGCGCCTACGCCGCGATCTGGGCAAGACAGGGCTATGACGTCCGTCTGTATGACTGCGACCAGATGCTGTTGGCGGCGCGAGCCGTCGAGTCGGAGCCCACGCTGATCGGACTGAGCGCACACCTGCTCGCGGTCGGCACCAAGCCATGAGCTGGTCAGCCCCGAGGACAGTTCAGCCCGGATGAAGATGCATGACGACGAGGTCGACATCGACGCCGACCTCGTCGGACGGTTGGTGGCCGGACAGTTTCCCGAGCTGGACGACCTGCCGATCAGTGCCTTCAGGTCGACGGGAACGGTGAACGCGATCTACCGGATCGGCGACCACCTCTACGCGCGGCTGCCCCCGGATGAAGGAGTGGGCACAGGACCTGGACAGCGAATGGCACTGGCTCCCACAGCTCGCTCCGCAGCTGTCACTACGAGTCCCCGAGCCGGTTGGGAAGGGTCACCCCACGAGCTCGTACCCCTTCGCCTGGGCGATCTATGGATGGATCGATGGCCAGCCGTACGCGGATGAGCTCGTTGACGATCAGCGCCAGGCGGCCAGGGATCTGGCGCAGTTCGTGGTCGAGCTACGCACGATGGATCTTGTCGTCGGCGCAGCACGCGTCGGCGCACCAGGGGTCGAGGCACCACGGACCGGGCGTAAACCACTGCGCCAGCTCGACGCCGTCACGCGCGAGGCGATCGAGTCGGGGCGGGGTGTCATCGATGGCGATGCCGCCACCGCCGCCTGGGAGCGCGCGCTCGACGCGCCGGCGTGGAAGGGAACGCCGGTGTGGATACACACCGACCTCCTGCGGCCCAACCTGCTCGTTCACGACGGACGGCTCGCCGCGGTCATCGACTTCGGCGGGGTCGGGGTCGGCGATCCAGCCGCTGATGTGATCGCAGCGTGGAGCGTGTTCAGCCATACGGGACGAGGCGTGTTTCGAGATGTCCTCGACGTCGACGACGCCACCTGGAACCGGGCACGCGGCTTCGCGCTCCATCAGGCGACCATGATCATCCCGTACTACGCCGAGACGAACCCACGGTTTGCCGCCATGGCGAAGCGCACCGTCGAGCAAGTCCTGGCCGACATCAACGCGTGACCATGTCTGTCCTCCGCCAGGATCGGTCGCGAATCGCTATGCACCAGCACGTCGGTCCGGTCCCGGGCAAGAGGCCGCCGCTGCGCGACGTCTTGGAGGAGAGGTACCAGCAGACAGATGAGGATGAGTGGGAGACCAGCGACTTCTACTGCCGCAGGATCGGTCCTGATGTGTACCTGCTGACGTACACCCTCCGGCAGGCAAAACGCGTCACCCGCCGGTCGACGCTCTGGCAGCACGCGCCCGGACAATGGAAGGTGCTGTATCACCAAGGCACCATCGTGGTAGACACCCAGCCGCGCTCCTAAGGCTGACCCACGGCCAGCGGTACAGACCCAACGACACGTCCACGATCGTCGTATGAGTTCCGCAACGAGCTCACCCGATAGCGGGTTCTTGGTCCCGGCCTGCGGGCGGTGGCCGGGCGCGGCCCATTCCCGCGCCTACGTGAGGATGCACACGCCTCGGCGTGATCTGGGGGCGCCGTACCGGGAGTAGCGTTCAGCCATGAGAGCCATGGCCTACGACGCGTACGGATCCGACGACGTTCTGACCCTGCGTGAGCTGCCCGACCCCAAGGTCGGCCCGGGCGAGGTCCGTATCCGGGTGAGGCGAGCGGGGGTGAACCCGGTCGACTGGAAGGTGATGGC